>JBJTSL010000112.1:0-12355 GCA_046076625.1 Allobrachymonas sp. | reverse complement strand
CAAACGCCCCGTTAGCACTGAACAAATAGACAGTGCTATCGAACGTATCGAAGAAAAGCTTTTGAGCAGCCCCACTCGAGAAATCCAAAGCAGCCGAATCGGCGAGCTCGTCATGCGCGAGCTCAAACGCCTCGACAAAGTCGCCTACATCCGCTTTGCCAGCGTCTACCGCAGCTTTGAGGATATTGACGAGTTTCGGGCGTTGGTGGATGAGGTGCGGAAGTAAGTCCAGCTCGTTTGTTACCGGTTATCGGCCTGCTTAAACCATTAATCTGTTACTCATGGCTGAGATAGGATAAGAGAAGACAATTCTGTTGTGGAAGTCATGAAACATACATCCCAGTCTTTACCCGTGACCCAAAATGGCTTTACTTTAGTTGAGCTGATGGTCACGGTGGCACTGTTCGCCATCCTGATGGTTCTGGCGGTTCCTAGCTTCAATGGTGTCATGGCTTCAAATCGCTTGACGAGTACAACGAACGAACTGTTTACCGCGATGTCAATTGCAAAAAGCGAGGCCGTCAAGCTTGGCACTCGGGTCACAGTTTGCGCAAGTAGCGATGGAGTTCAATGCTCAAACGATCAAAGTGCCTGGCATTCTGGATGGATAACATTTGTTGACTCGACTCGCACTGGTACTGTTTCTGCATCAGTGGATTCTGGCGAGACGGTTTTGGCTATAGGTCAGCCCGTACCGGACGGTTTGCTCATCAGTGGACAGCTGGCTTTTGTCTCATTCAGTGCCGATGGTCGTTCGCGCGATATGTCTGGTGGCTTTGCGATTGCTAGATATCGGGTGTGCTCCACATCCAGCAGCCTGACAGATGCCGAGCGCTATCGCGAGTTGTCTACGGCGGTAGCTGGTCGCTTGGCGGTTAAACGTTCTTCCGAGCTCGGGGCGGCCACCGTAGCTGCTAGCTGCCCGTCTTTGTGATTGAGTACTCTAATGAATACCGTGAGCAACAATCATCGATCTTCATGCAATTTACCAACAGGCTTTCCTAGGTATATCAAACAATCCGGCGTTAGTTTGATTGAAGTGTTGGTTGCCGTTTTGATTCTGAGTTTTGGCTTGTTAGGCATGGGAGCATTGCAGACTCGCGCATTGCAAGGCAATCAGAGCAGTACCCAGAAATCGCAAGCTATCGTTTTAACGAATTACATGATGGATGCCATGCGCATCGACCGCGTGAACGCGTCTGCTGGAGCATACAACATTGACTCGGTTTGCAGTGCCGCTGGTGTGATTGGTACAACATTGGCAAGTAATAATTTAAGGCATTGGCTCAATTCCGCCAACACCAGCATAGGTGGACAAGCAGGTTCCCCGGTATGCGGCACCATCACTTGTGGCACCAACTTCGTTTGCACGATCCGACTCAACTGGGACGACAGTCGCTTGGGTGGCTTAGCCAATCCCTCGATTGAAGTGACTTCTACCATTTAGGTGCTGAGATGCAGTCTTTTCATCAACGCCATTTTCGCGGTAACTCTCGATCGCATGAACGCGGTATGACTTTGATTGAGCTGCTGATTGCCATGCTCATTGGCCTGTTCCTTCTCGGTGGTGTCATCAGCATATTTGTTTCAAATCAACAAAATTACAGAACCAACGAGAATCTCTCGCGCGTGCAAGAAAGTGCGCGTTTTGCCATAGAACAATTGGGTCGTGAAATCCGGGATGCAGGTTTCAATCCCTGCGGTGTTCGCACTGTCAATAACGTGATTTTCCAAACCACAACAGCCCCCAACGGATTTCCTTGGTGGGCTAACTGGAACCAAGGCACAATCGTTGGCTACGATGGCACGGCAACGATCAGCGGGTTTAATGCGCAAGCATTTGGAACCACTTCAAACAAGCGAGTTTTGGGCACCGATGCGATCACTATTTTGCGCTCCAGCATGGATGAGGGCAATTTGTACGTTGTTCAAAGCCACAACACAGCAACATCCGCCATTACCCTTGATCGTTCACCGAGTCGAATGGCAGATGGCGAAGCGGCTCTTCTTTGCGACAACAATTCGGCAGCCATCTTTCATCTCACAAGTACACCCAGCGGAAACGATATCGACTACAGCGGCACCACTGATTTCAATTGCTCACAACAATTAGGTTGGACCGCCTCGGTCAATTGCAACACATCGTCCACTTTCAAGCAGTTTGCCCAGGGCAGCTTTTTGACTGGATTTGACCCCGCGTTTTGGTATGTCGGCATCTCAGACACCGGACAGGGCACTTCTCTGTATCGCTCCCGATTGGTAGTCATTACGGCATCTGGCATTACACGTCCGACCATGCAACGCCAAGAAATGGTACCGGGTGTTACCGATATGCAAATTGAGTACTTGACGAGGCAAACCATCCCTGTCGAAGGAACATCCGCTGCCGTCATTACCTTAAATAACGATTGGATCACTGCATCTGATGCTTCATTGAGTACAGCCAGCGGTGGATGGACTCCGACAAATATCAACCAAGTGGTTGCCGTAAGGGTGACGCTCACTCTGTCAAGCAAAGAATCAGTTGGCATCAGCGCCGATGAAACTAATACGCAGGTGATACAGCGAACTGTTGTTGCTGTGTTCAGTCTGCGCAATAGAGAGCTTTAGCATGGGCACAGTCACGTTTTCTGTTCATCGCCACACCAAAACCTCACGCCGGCATGCAAGCTCGCAAGCTGGTGTTGCACTCATTGTGAGCTTGATTATGCTTGCGTTGATGAGTATCGTCGGCATCGCAGGCGTGCGTTCGGTCACTGGCCAAGAACGCATGGTCAATCAAGTATACGACCGCACCGTTGCTTTTCAGGCGGCAGAAGCTGCATTGCGTGAGATTGAAATACGTATTGAAACCTCAGGGCAGCTTGAACCGCTGCCCTCGACAGGCTGCTCCCTCACGGGCACGAGCCCCCAGATCATGATGTGCGGCGCCGTCAACACCACCGTTCCTAGGTGGCAAAGTACGAGTTTTGCGGATTGGGCAGATGCCACTGTTGTAGGCACATCAACGACCGCCGTCACCCCACAGTACTTTGTTGAATATCTCGGCAATTCATTTCCTTGCACGCTGGACAGTGCTGATGACTCCACCTGCAAACGTTATCGAATTACCGCGAGAGCAACTCCGGGCTCAGAGCGGGCTAGAGTCGTCTTGCAGTCGATTTATGCCACGTTTCGCCCTTCATGAGGTTGCAAATGAAATGCCCAATTATGAATTTCTTCAATAAAAGCCTATACCTCGTCGTAGGTTTTGTACTGGCAGCGTTGCAGACCAACGCGCAAGCCGTCACGATTCCGAAAGAGCCACTTACCATACAAGCTACCGCTGCCAAGCCAATGATTATGCTGGGCGTTGGACGTGATCATCGTATGTTTTACGAGGCGTACAACGATGCAAGTGATATTGATGGTGACGGAACACTGGAAATCCGCTTCAAGCCCTCCATCGTGTATTTAGGCCTCTTCAATTCAGATCTTTGCTATACCCACTCTGGCAAAAACGACAATACCGGCCTCTTCAGCCCCGCTGGACCCGCCACGCTTCCAAACAGAACCTGTACGAATCAATGGTCTGGCAATTGGCTCAACTACGTCACGACCAGCCGTATTGATGCGCTGCGCGTTGTGCTGTATGGTGGTACACGAGAGGTCGATAACTCCAGCCAAACTATTTTGCGCCGTAGTTACATTCCTCAGGATGGTCACTCGTGGGCCAAGGAATACACCAGTTTGGCTGAAGACGGATATTTGATCAGCAGCTACACGCCTTTGGCTCAGCCGGCTGTTGATCGCCGACACTTTTTTGGAAGTTTGACGCAAAATTCCGGCACAAACTGCAATCCCCTCGAGACCTGCAGTAGCCTTCCTCCATGGCTATCGGTGGTGTTGAACTCGACCAAGCGCGTATGGGAATGGGCTTCTTCTGAGCGCCCCGTCCTCAGAGACAACTCAGCGCCTGGTTTTCACGGTGGTACATCGCGCACCAACTACACAGTTCGAGTAGAAGTATGCACCTCATCGTTCAATACCGGTTGTAAGCTCTACCCGCATGGGAACTACAAGCCCGTAGGCCTGCTGCATGAATATGGAGAAAATGACGCAGCTCTGTTCGGAATGATATCGGGTAGCTATGACAGCCACCTTTCCGGTGGCCGGCTGCGGAAAGTCATCAGCTCCTTCTCCGAAGAAATTAATCCCACCAATGGCACCTTCGTCACGGTGACAGGAACTGTCACTTTAACTGGCATCATTTCTAACTTTGATGCATTTCGAATTTACGGGTTTAATCGCGGCAACACGTCTCAAATCTATGCTGGCACTGTTGTCGGAAACCGTACCGTCATACAAGGTGAGTTCCCTGATTGGGGCAATCCAGTAGGGGAATTGATGTACGAGGCCATGCGATATTTCGCAAACAAAGGCACGCCTACCGCAGCATATATTGGAAGCAACACCATTGATGATTTGATGGGTCTTAGTCGACCTAGCTGGGATCGCCCCTACGCTGGCCAGGGTACCAGCACTGCAAAAGCCCCTTTCTGCGCCAAAGCAACGCTTTTGACGATTTCCGATACCAATATTTCTTTTGACTCAGACCAACTACCCGGCGTTTCAGCCATCTTCAGCACCGACACATTTACCACCGACCTTAATGGCCGTCATATCATCACGGATGAGTCAAGCTCGTTGAATGTGAGTACGGTGGCTGATTTCATTTCCGCGAACGAGTCAAGTGTGACTGGGCTTAAATTTATTGGGCAATCTGGAAACACGTTTGACACCGCGCCCAGTGCCAAAACGGTGGCATCCTTGAGTTCAATACGCGGCTTAGCACCTGAAGAGCCAACCAAGCGCGGCAGTTATTATTCTGCCTCTGTGGCGCACTATGCAAAAGTCAATGACCTCAATACCACTTTGGCTGGCAACCAAACTGTCGATAATTTTATCGTCGCCTTGTCTTCCCCTTTGCCTAGAATCGATGCTAAGTTACCCAACGAAAGGGTAATCACACTTGTGCCGTTTGCAAAATCTGTACATGGTCCCTTTGGCATCACCTCCACTACAGGCCAGTTTCAACCCACGAATCAAATTATTGATTTTTACGTACAAAGCATCGCCAATTCAGGCCCGGGCGATGTAAATACCGCCACAAATGGCGGCCGGTATGAAGCCGTGTTCCGTATCAGCTACGAAGATGTCGAGCAAGGAGCTGACCATGAGATGGATGCCGTTGTCATTTACACCGTGCGTGCGAATGCGGACAACACTCTCAACGTCACTTTACAAACCATCCATCAAAGTTCGAATGTCAAGCACAGAATGGGTTATGTTATTTCTGGCACGACCAATGACGGTATTTATCTCGTGGTTCAAGACGAAAAAGATGAAGTTCCTTATTTCTTAAACGTTCCGCCCGGCCGCTCACCGGGATATTGCAACATCGTCCCCGTACCCGGTGATTGCAGCCGCTTACCGTATCTTGGTGGCGAAGCTGCGATTGCCGCCACTTCTACGTCTGCAGCCACGCGTTCAATCAGCAGTTTCACCTTCACTCCTGGCACAACAACGGCGGCGACTTTTTTAAAAGATCCTCTATGGTACGCAGCCAAATGGGGGGGGTTTACCGATATCAATCACAACGGAAGACCCGATGTGGCGCAAGAATGGGATCAAGATGGTGATGGTCAGCCCGACACTTACTTCTTTGTACAGAACCTCACCAAACTCAAAGCTTCATTGACCAAGGCATTTGAGAGTATCACAGACAGACAGAGCAGCTCCAGTAACCTAGCCGCCAACTCCACCAGCAGTCAAACTGCTGGAGCTTTGCTATACCGTGCCAACTATACAGCCGGCAAGTGGATCGGAGAAATTGAGGCGTTTCCTATTACGGCAAGCAACCTCACCGTACCTCCCGTATGGCGAGCTAGCCAAAAGATAGGCAGTTGGAATGATCGTAAGATTTATGTTCACGCAAGCACGATTTCCACCCCCTCCCCCACTCTCGTAGATATGCGTTCTGTTGCATTTGGGGACTTATCTCTGAGCGATCAGGCTTCCATCACGTCAGCCACAATTTACAACTACGTTCGCGGGGATGCGTCGGCTGAAGTACGTAACGGTGGCTCGCTTCGAAATCGCGAGAGCATCCTCAGCGACGTTATCCATTCTTCACCCCTTTACGACGATGAAAGTGGCATGTTCTTTATTGGTTCGAATGGAGGCATGTTACATGCCTTTAACGGACTGACTGGAACAGAGACATTCGCGATCATTCCTCGCCAAGTCTTACCTAAGCTGAAGAATTTATCGACCCTTGCATATGCCACATCTCACGATTACTTCGTTGATGGCGATGTTGCTCGAAGCTTCAAAACACCGGAAACAAATAACAAGCGCTACATATACTCTCTTCTGGGGCGTGGTGGAAAGGGTTTATTCTCAATTGATCCGCGCATCACAGGAACGGTTGCCAATCCCTCGCTCCTTTGGGAGTACACGCCAGCTGGCAGTGCGGCCGCGGCGGTTGATCCAGATTTGGGATTAATGCTCAGTCGCCCGCAATTCTTGCTTCTTAACAACGGCAAGGCCGGATTGGCGGTTGGTAACGGTTTCAACAGCACCAGTGGCAAAGCAGTTTTATACATTTTCATCATCAATGCTGACGGCACATTAGATCAGGTGAGAAAACTCGACACTGGCATTGCAAGCGACAATGGCATGTCAGGCGCAACGTTTTATGACGATAACGGAGATCTGAAAGCAGATTATCTGTATTCGGCTGACCTCAAAGGAAATCTTTGGAAATTTAATGTCTCCGACAGCAATCCGGCCAACTGGACAGTGTCCAATGGTATCCAGCCCATTTTTAAGGCCGTTGACGGCACCTCAACACTCGCAAAGCCACAACCGGTCACAGCCCCGGTTTGGGCTACTTACAACAATCTAAGCACGGATCACACGACACGCAATCAGGTGTTTGTCTATTTTGGCACGGGCTCTTACTTCAAGATTGGTGACAAAACGGATTTGAGTGTGCAGTCTTGGTATGGCATCATCGATTCAACCTCGACTGTTGCCACTTTACGCAGTGATCTAATAGAGCGCACCATAGCTAGTTATTCCACGATCACTGGGCGATTGACACGTTCAGTCAGTAGCGCTGCCCCCAACGATATGGTGGGCAAGAAGGGTTGGCACATTGACTTTAAGAACCCTATCAACGGCGAGCGAATGATCAATCGGTCGATATTAGAGACTCGAACCATGAGACCTTCACTCCTTGCAACCTCTTTTTATCCGATCAACGACAATGTTTGTATTCCAGGCGGTGATAGCTATATTAATGCTGTCGATCCTTATTCAGGAGCGAATCTTGGTATAGAGCTATTTCCTGGTTTTGGAAACGCGTCAAGCTTAGATTTGAACGTGGGTATTGCTTCTCTACCTTTACCCATTACTGATCAATGCGTCGGGTTAAACTGCCAGAAGCCCGAAACTAGTACTTCCAGAGAAATTTGCTATGGAGCTGCATGCAAGCTGCCCCCAACTCCGCCGGATTGCGCCGGAAATGTGAACCTCAAGCTGCCCGGGTCCGATGATTTTGGTAGCGAGCAAGCATCAGGTTGTAACAGTGGCTCATTGCGTGGTCGTTTATCATGGCGTGAAATCATTAAGGATTAGTCATGAAAATTAAAAATTTTGTTGGATTCACACTCATTGAACTGATGATTGTTTTGGCAATCGTAGGTATCCTTGCTGCGATTGCCATTCCGAGTTACCAGCAATACATCAGAGACAGCAGGCGTGGCGCTGCTGCAGCATGTGTTTTGGAAGTTGCCCAACACATGGAGCGGCGCTACACGAGCTCTCTGCGCTATGACAGCACCTCGACCTTCCCTAAGGTGGGTTGCGCGACGGAAACTTCTCAGTATTACACCTATGGTTTTGGCTCAGGAGAGCCAACGCCACGCACCTATGTCATCCAAGCTGCCCCTTTGGGTGCACAAGCGGATGAGTGTGGGGTATTGACTCTGAATCAGCAAACAAGAAAAGGGGCTGATGCAGGCGGCGGAAACGCTGCCCTCGTGAAAAAATGTTGGAAGTAGTTTGGCAGACTTACATTTTTAACACGCACTTTGAAGCTAGATTCACTACAGTGTTTAGATGCTGCATCCCTTGCTAAACTGATCAGCAATCCAAATCCAAGTGTGGGTTGTGTCATAAGTACGTCTGAGCAACCGCGCCTCGTTGGCTACACCCAACCCCGAGGTGGCCCACACGCTGAAATCATGGCACTTCGCGCTGCTCAAGCGCAAGGAATCGATGTTCGCGGTCAAATAGTTCTCGTGAGCCTGGAGCCCTGTGCTCACCATGGGCGGACGCCGCCTTGCACTTCTGCGCTGATTGCCGCAGGTGTGGGCAAGGTGGTGGTGACGATTTTGGATCCCAATCCGCTTGTTGCGGGCAAAGGGGTGCAGCAATTGCGGGACGCGGGGATTGAGGTGGAAGTGTTGCCGCCGGATCACCCGGACGCGGTGGCTTCCCGCGAACTCAATATCGGTTTTTTCAGCCGCATGGTGCGGGGCGTGCCTTGGGTGCGGATGAAGGTGGCGGCTTCGCTCGATGGGGTGACGGCGCTGGCTTCGGGGCAGAGCCAGTGGATCACTTCTGAAGCAGCCCGCGCGGATGGCCAAGGCTGGCGTGCGCGCGCTTGTGCGGTGCTGACGGGCATTGGCACGGTGCTCGCTGATGACCCGCAGCTCAATGTGCGGGCCGTGCTGGATGGCCCGGATGGAAAAATTCCTGCACCGCGCCAGCCACATCTCGTGGTGGTAGACAGCCAACTGGACATTCCCTTGAACGCCAAACTGCTGCAAACCATTGGACAGCGAGGCCAAGCCAGCAGTGCTTACACGCAAGAGACCATCGATATGATTGCCCCGCGCCGCGTGTTGATCTACCACGCGAGCCATGACAGCTCCAAAATCAAGGCTTTGGAAGCGCTGGGGGCAAAGCTGATCTACCTGCCCGAAGCAGCCAGTGGAAAAGTCGAACTACCCGGCATGATGCGCGATTTGGCGCAGGTACAGGAGATCAATGAGCTGCATGTGGAGGCTGGTTTCAAGCTCAACGGCTCACTGGTCAAAGCAGGCTTGGTTGACGAATTCGTGCTGTATCTGGCGCCCAAGCTTTTGGGAAGCGGCTTAGGAATAGCAAATTTGCAAGCCCTGCCCGCGCTGAAGGATTTGCCACCTGCGCAGACGCTGGAATTCAAATCGACCAAGCTGATTGGCGAAGGCGCAGAACAAGACCTGCGCATCGTCGCCCGCGTTCGCGGACGTGACAGATTTTGAGCGTTTTGACCCTGCCACACTCGCTCTAGAGGCCGCAGCAAACCCCGGTCTTCGCAAACCCTGCGAAAATACACCCATGTTTACCGGCATCATCACCGGCGTGGGGCGCATCGTCGCTATCCATGCGCTCGGCAATTCTTTCAACCATGGCAAGCGATTGACGATTGCGCCGCCGCCGGGCTATTTGGCGGATGTGGGGCTCGGCGACAGCATCGCCCTCAATGGCGCTTGCATGACGGTGACCACGCTGGATATGGCTGCCAACCAATTCTCGATTGATATCTCGCAAGAATCGCTCTCCAAAACGGCGGGGCTCGATGCAGAGGGTGCGGTGAACCTTGAGAAGGCTCTGCGCGCCCATGATCGGCTCGGCGGCCACATCGTGAGCGGCCATGTGGATGGCGTCGGCAAAGTCAGTCATTTCGCGCAGGTGGGCGAAAGCTGGGAGCTGCGCATCCTAGCGCCCCAGCCTCTGGCCAAATACTTGGCCTACAAAGGCTCCATCACGGTCAATGGCGTGAGCCTCACCGTGAATTCGGTGAGAGATGGCTCACAAGGCTGCGAAATCAGCATCAATCTGATCCCCCATACCGTGGAGAACACCGCGTTAGGCAGCCTGCAAACAGGCAGCCCGGTGAACCTAGAGATCGACACCGTGGCGCGCTATGTGGAGCGCATGCTGAGTCGCGAATTTTTGAGAAAAAACCAGCACTCGCCGGCATAGAATCTATCAAGTTTGCTATTAATTTATGAGTAATCTATGAACACACAAGCCAACCCCGCCACCGCTCCAACCGTACAGATTTCCCCTGTGCAAGACATCGTGGCCCAGCTGCGCGCAGGGCGCATGGTCATCGTGAGCGATGATGAGGACCGTGAGAACGAAGGCGATTTGCTCATGGCCGCCGAGCATGTGACGCCCGAGGCGATTAACTTCATGGCCAAATACGGGCGTGGCCTGATTTGCCTCACGCTCACCAAAGAGCGCTGTGAGTTTCTCGGTCTGCCTCCAATGGCAGTAAAAAACGGCACGAAGATGAGCACGGCATTTACCGTGTCCATCGAAGCCGCTGAGGGCGTGACCACCGGTATTTCTGCCGCTGACCGCGCCCACACCGTGCGCACCGCCGTCTCGCGCAGCGCTAAGCCAAC
This sequence comes from Allobrachymonas sp., assembly GCA_046076625.1. Taxonomy (GTDB): domain Bacteria; phylum Pseudomonadota; class Gammaproteobacteria; order Burkholderiales; family Burkholderiaceae_C; genus JANMDU01. Next base: position 1,847 of record JBJTSL010000112.1, on the reverse strand, counting down.
GGATTTGGTGCAACCCGGCCATGTGTTCCCCCTGCAAGCGCAAGATGGCGGCGTGCTCATTCGCGCCGGTCATACCGAAGCCGGCTGCGATTTGGCCGCCATGGCCGGCTGCATGCCCGCCGCTGTGATCTGCGAGATCATGAAAGACGATGGCACGATGGCTCGCATGCCCGATCTGCAAAGCTTCGCGGTGGAGCACGGCTTGAAGATTGGCACGATTGCCGATTTGATCGAGTACCGCAGCCGCACTGAAAGCTTGGTGGAGCGCATTGGCGAGCGCGCTTTGGTCACCCCGCATGGCGAGTTCAAAGCCCTGCTCTTCAAAGACAAGCCCACAGGTGGCATTCATATGGCGCTCGTCAAAGGCCAGTGGAATCCAGAAGACACCGTGCCCGCCCGCGTGCATGAGCCGCTGTCGGTGATTGATGCGCTGGCTCAGGGCTCGAGCATGCACAGCTGGAGCTTGCAGCAGAGCTTGGCGTACTTGCAGCAGCAGGGCAAAGGCGTGGCTGTGCTGCTCAACTGTGGCGAAAGCGCGGAGCAACTGGTGAGCCAATTTGAAGGCCAAGCCCGCCCGAGCAATGGCCCGGAGCGTGGCCGCATGGATTTGCGCACCTACGGCATTGGCGTGCAAATCCTGCGCGAAGCCGGCGTGCGCCGCATGATGCTCATGGGCAAACCCCGCCGCATGCCCAGCATGGCGGGCTATGGGCTGGAGATTGCTGGGTATATTGCGAATACCTAAACCCAGTAGATCCAAATTCATTTTTGAACGCAGAGGACGCGAAGGATTCGCAGAGAGCGCAAAAAAGAAATCCAAAAGTTGGCTATTTTTCTGCGTCTTTTGCGTAACCTTCGCTTCCTCTGCGTTCGAAAAATCTCTCTCCAAGCTATTACATCACCAGAAAGACATCATGTTCGGATCAGAAAAAGGCAGCGCCACCGATGACCTGCTCAGTGGCAAGAAGCTCTACATCGGCATCGTGCAAGCGCGCTTTAATGAAAGTGTGACGAATGCATTGGCGGTGGCTTGCCAAGACGAATTGGCCAAGCTGGGTGTGAATCCCAAGCATATCGATCTCTTCACGGTGCCCGGTGCGCTGGAAGTGCCTGTGGCGCTACAGGCGCTAGCAGAAAAAGACCAATACGATGCGCTGATCGCGCTAGGCTGCATCATTCGCGGCGAAACCTATCACTTTGAGCTGGTGGCCAACGAATCCGGCGCGGCGGTGACGCGCGTGGGCTTGGACTACAAGCTGCCGATTGCCAACGCCATCCTCACGGTGGAAAACATGCCGCAAGCCATTGCCCGCCAAGATGAGAAAGGCCGCGATGCGGCGCGCGTCGCGGTGGAAATGGCGAATTTACTCAACGAATTGGCGTGAAGGCCAGAAAGCCAAAGAACAATGCAAAATCCGCCTCCATCCGGCATGAAACCTGCGCCGAATGCTTCCAAGAAGATAGCGGCTCGCAACGAGTTCCTCTCCAAAACCGCCGCCCGCGCGGCTCGCTCCAAAGCGCGCGAGTTCGCCATCCAAGCCCTGTACCAGCACCGCGTCGGCCAGCAGTCGTTTGACGCGATTGACGAGTTCACGCGCAACCTGCAAGGCTTTGGCAAAGCCGATTCCGTGCACTACGACGCGCTGTTTCGCGGCTGCGTGGACAGCGCCGAGATGCTCAACGATCTGATCGCGCCCTATTTGGACCGCCCCTGGCTGGAGATCTCCCCGATCGAGCATGTGGTCATGTGGCTGGGCACGTATGAATTGCAACACTGCATGGATGTGCCGTGGCGCGTGGTGCTCAATGAATACATCGAGCAAGCCAAGGCCTTTGGCGGCACCGAT
>JBJTSL010000111.1:0-3867 GCA_046076625.1 Allobrachymonas sp. | reverse complement strand
CATACACGCTCGTCTGAATCGCCTTGGCCAGCGTCATCACCTCGCCTCCTGTGGCCGGGGTGGCCGTGCCGGTGCCTTTGTTCACCAAAACCAGCGTTTGCTTGTCATACACCCCTGCATTGCCCACACCGCGCCCTTTCCAGCCGCAGGCATCGATCAGCCAGCCCGCAGCCAGCTTGATTTGTCCATCGGACATTTTGTAGCTCACGACTTTGGGCTCTCGGGCGATGATGTCTGCACACTGCTCAGCGCTGACAAACGGGTTTTTGAAGAAACTGCCGGCATTGCCCATCACTTTCGGGTCAGGCAGCTTGGCGCGACGGATTAGCACCACCCAGTCCATGATCTGCTGGGCACTCGGAATCAGCTCAGGCAGCAGATCAGCCCATCTGATATGCTCCTGTTTTAATAGCACTCCACGCAGATTTTCTGCCGGCGCACTGCCAGTTTTGCTTAAAAAATCAGCATATTTCCGGCTCAAATCCGCATAAGACACTTCAGGCCGCCACGCTTTGGGCAGCGCAAAGCGCACGGAAGTAATCACTGCTTTCCCCAGCAAACCGGTCGCCGTCGCATGCTTAAACACCGAATCCCGATAGCCGAACGCGCATTGCGCCGCCACCAAAGTAAACGCCTCGCCCGTGTGCAGATTCACCGCATCCAAGCTATGAAAGCGGTCTTGCAGTTCCACGCCATACGCGCCAATGTTTTGCACCGGCGCAGCGCCCACGCTGCCGGGAATCAGCGCCAAATTCTCCAGCCCTGGCCAGCCTTGGCGCACCGTCCACGCCACAAAATCATGCCAGTTCTCGCCCGCGCCTGCCTCCACGATGAAATGCTTGGCCGTCTCTTGCACCAGCCGCCTGCCCATGATTTCGATTTTCAGCACCAGCGGCTTCACATCGCCCGTCAGCACGATATTGCAGCCGCCACCCAAAACAAACGGCGGCTCGGCGGCAAAATCCCGCTCCTGGCACGCCGCTTGAAGCGCCTGCACACTTGAAATCCGCAGCAAATTCAAAGCCTTGGCGACGATGCCAAAGCTGTTATAGGCCTGCAAGGGCACATTTTTTTCAGCAAACATGCCACAATTGTCGCACCTCAAAATACCCCAACAAAGAGTGCTCTATGCCCAGCTTTGATACCGTCTGTGAACCCAACCTCGTTGAAGTGAAAAACGCGGTCGATAACGCCGCCAAAGAAATCGCCACCCGCTTCGATTTCAAAGGCACAAGCGCCGCCATCGAGCTCAAAGACAAAGAAATCACCCTCATCGGCGATGCCGACTTCCAACTCGTCCAAATCGACGACATCCTGCGCGCCAAGCTCACCAAACGCAGCGTCGATGTGCGCTTCCTCGACGTGGGCGACGTACAAAAAATCGGTGGCGACAAGGTCAAGCAAGTCATCAAAGTACGCGAAGGCATCGCCACAGAAGACAGCAAAAAAATCCAGCGCCTGATCAAAGACAGCAAGATGAAAGTGCAAGCCAGCATCCAAGGCGATGCCGTGCGCGTCACTGGCGCCAAGCGCGACGATTTGCAGGCGGCGATGGCGCTGATCAAGAAAGACATGGCGGATATTCCGCTGTCGTTTAACAACTTTCGGGATTGATTTTTAAGGAAAATGAGCACCCCGCCGGCATATTCATTGCGCGGAGCGCTATCGTTTTTGATATTGTTGGTTTGCTGCATCAGGCCATTCGGCCAAGTTTTCTGCTGAAAAAAAGAATTTCAAAATTTTTGAGCCACGCTGTCGATTCGTCGATCAGTCATGCATCTATGAGGTGAATCAATCTTGATTCGCTCATACTCTTGGAGAAAACCATGCAATACATGCTCATGTTTTATAACGACCCAGCCCATCTCAGCCCACCGCAAGATGAGGCCAAGCGACAAGCTTGGTTTGGTAGCTGGATGGCCTATATTGGTGCGCTCAACCAATCGGGGATAGCGGTCAATGGCCATGGCTTGCAGCCGCCTCACACAGCCACTACCGTGCGTCTGCGTGGCGATCAACGGCAAGTTCAGGATGGCCCATTTGCTGACACCAAAGAAATGCTCGGCGGCTACTACGTCATTGATGTGCCCGATCTGGATGAAGCGCTCGCTTGGGCTGCACGCTGCCCCGCCGCGCTCACGGGCAGCGTGGAGGTGCGCCCTGTGATGAGCCCACCGCCTCAAGCCTCTGCGCCTCGCGCTTGATTCTAGGGGAAGCACCATGAATCACGCCCAACTCATCGCCAGCTGCATCACCCAGCTTGCTCTGATTCAATTCGTCTTCTTTGGTGCTTTGGTCGCCAAAGCCCGCGTCGCACTGACCGTGCCCGCACCGCTGACGACTGGCCCTGAAGCGTTTGAGCGCCTTTCTCGCGTTCATCTCAACACTCTAGAGCGCTTGGCTATTTTCCTGCCTTTGCTTTGGATGGCCACATTGCACACGCCGGGCTTGTGGCTTGCGCCAGCGGGCTTGCTGTTTATCGCTGGGCGTTTTGCCTACTGGCGCGGCTATGTGCGCGAGCCTGCGGCGCGCAAAGGCGGCAACATCATGAGCATGATCGCCATAGCCTTGCTCTTGGTGCTGAACATCATTGGTTTAGTCCGCGCCTTGGCATGACGCTCCCAAGATGACGCACTCAAGCCGCCCGCCTGACGGAATAGATGCGGCATCGCGCATTGCCCGTCAGGCGTATGGCCGCTTGGTGGCTTGGTTGGCCTACCAATGGCGCGATGTGGCCGCTGCCGAAGATGCGATGAGCGAAGCCTTGACCAAAGCCTTAGAGCGTTGGCCAAGGGAAGGCGTGCCGGATGCACCAGAGGCTTGGCTGCTCACAGTGGCTAAGCGCGAGCTTTTGCAAACAGCGCGCCGGCAGCGCCTGCACGACAGCCCTGAGGTGCAAGCTTTACTCGATTCTGAGGAGCAAGAAGCACCGGTTTTTGAGATTCCCGATACACGGCTCAAGCTCACGTTCGTCTGCGCTCACCCTGCCATTGATGCCAGCATCCGCACGCCTTTGATGCTGCAAACCGTGCTCGGCATTGAAGCCAAGCAATTGGCTACCTGCATGCTGGTCTCGCCCACAGCCATGGCGCAGCGCTTGGTGCGTGCCAAGCAAAAAATACGCGATGCTGGCCTGCGCTTTGAAGAACCCGAGGTAGACGATCTGCCCGAGCGCTTGCATGCGGTGCTTGAAGCCGTGTATGCCGCCTATGGCTTGGGCTGGGAAGCGGTCGATGGTGGGCAAGCAGAGATTGAAGGCTTGCGCCAAGAAGCCTTGTTTTTGGGCGAATTGCTGTGCCGCCTGCTCCCCAACAGCGCCGAGGCCAAGGGTCTGCTTGCACTGATGCTCTTTTGCCAAGCTCGCCAAAACGCACGTTTTGATGCCTCTGGAGGCTTGATCGCTTTGCAATTGCAAAACACAGCGCTTTGGGAGCATGCCTTGCTTGACCAAGCCGAGGCAGTGCTCGCCCAAGCTGCACAGCTTGCGCAAAACGGGCCTTTTCAAATCGAGGCAGCCATTCAGTCTGCCCACTGTCAGCGCCGCCATACCTCGCAAGTACCTTGGCGCGCGATTGACATGCTGTATGAGCACCTCAACCGCCAATGGCCCACGTGCGGCGCTCAAGTGGCGCAAGCTGTCGCCCTAGCCAATTGCCAAGAGCTCGAAACTGCTGCGCAGATGCTGGCTGCGCTTGATCCAGAGGCCATGCGCAACTACCAGCCGTATTGGGTGGCCATGGCGCACGTCCACAAATTAGCTGGCAAGCCTATCGATGCCCAAACTCACTTGCTCCGCGCCATTGGCCTGACCAGCGCACCGAGCACCAAAGCTTATCTGATACAGCAGCTTGACACTGCTAAAGATTC
>JBJTSL010000110.1:0-2506 GCA_046076625.1 Allobrachymonas sp. | reverse complement strand
CTTCCACTGGTCATCCCGACCCGACCCAATGCGATTCGCAATCTGGTTGAAACTGAGCTTGGCAAGTTGGGCATCAAGCCCCGCATCGCGCTCGAAATTGATGGCGTGGCCGCGATTTTGGAGTTGGTGGCCGATGGCGCTGGCTCTGCGGTGCTGCCACAAAGCGCCGTGATCAGCAGCGCGGCAATGCAGCGCTTTGATGTGCAGCCGATTACTGGCCTGTATTCTCGCCTCGGCCTAGCCACCAGTGCGCTACGCCCCATTACGCTCACTCAGCGCGCCATGCAGGAGCTGATCGTGAGCTTGGCCAAACCCTTGATCGTGACTGCGAATGCGCCTTGAACGCAAGCTTTACTCGTAGCCAAAACTCTTGACTCGCTCGGCGTTATCCGCCCAGCCGCCTTGCACCTTGACCCAGAGCTGCAGAAACACTTTGGCATCCATCAGTCGCTCCAGCTCTTGGCGGGCCTCCGTGCCCATGCGCTTGAGGCCTTCGCCGCCTGCGCCAATGATCATCGCCTTGTGGGAATCTCGCTCGACCACGATGGTAGCGGCGATTTTGACAAACCTTCCAGCTGTTTTACCAGGCTCTTCGGTAAACTGGTCAATCACCACGGTACTGGTGTAGGGCAACTCATCGCCCGTGAAGCGGAAGAGCTTTTCGCGCACCACCTCGCCAGCAAGGAAACGCTCGGATTTGTCGGTGATGTCGTCTTTGCCATAGATCCAAGGCTGCTCGGGCAGATATTTCTCGCAGAGCGCCAGCAGGCGGTCAACGTCTTTGCGCTGCTTGGCGCTCATGGGAATGATTTCGGCGAATTGCAAATCGGCGGGCGGTTCTGAGCCTTCTTCCATGTCTGCGGCGGCGCCCATGCCTTTGGCATGCACCTCTTGCAACCAGGGCGCGATCTCGGCACGGCGGTTCACTGTATCGAGCTTGTTGGCCACCAGCACCACGGGCACGCCCTTGGCTTGTTTGCCCAAGAGTGAGAGCACTTTCGCATCCGCGCCAGACAAGCGCCCCGCCTCAACAACGAGCAAAATCAAATCCACGCCGCTCACAGCGCCGGTCACGGTTTTGTTCAGCGAGCGATTAAGAGCCGTGCCGTGGCGCGTTTGGAAACCGGGCGTGTCGGCAAAAACGAATTGTGAGTTGCCCTGCGTGCGGATGCCCAAGATGCGGTGGCGCGTGGTTTGCGCTTTGCGCGAGGTAATGCTGACTTTTTGCCCGACCAAGGCATTGAGCAAGGTACTTTTGCCTACATTGGGTTTGCCCACAATCGCAATCAGGCCGCAACGCGCGGGTCCTGTTGGTACAGCTGTCACGTGCTCCGCGATCGCGGCAGGCGGACTGAAAAACGTATCAAGCAAGGCATTGCTCGCCTCTGAAACCTCATTTTTCATACTTTTTAGGGGTTTCGCCGGCATAGAATCTGGGTAGAGTGCTATTAAATGAGGAGTGAATCAAAGAGGGAACAGTGAGATCGGTAACGACAAGAGATCTTCAAGCAACTGCTTTGAGTTGCTTGATCATCAAGCCAGCCGCCTCTTGCTCGGCAGCACGCCGCGAACTGCCAAAGCCACGCACTTCACGCGCGAGCTCGCCGATGGCGCATTGCACTTCAAAGGTTTGCCGATGCGCCGCGCCAGTGATGCTCATGACCACATATTGCGGCAGCTTCATTTTTCTGCCTTGCAACCATTCTTGCAGCTCAGTTTTCGCATCTTTGGCAGCCGCCGGCATCTCGGGATTGATCTGCACTTTATCAAACAAACGGTGCACCAAGGCTGAAGCTTTGTCAAAGCCCGCATCCAGATACACCGCGCCTATCACCGCTTCCAGCGAATCAGCCAAGATGGATGGTCTCTTGGCGCCGCCTGAGCGCAGTTCACCTTCGCCCAAGCGGATCAAGCTGCCCAAATGAAGCTCCTGCGCCAAGGCGTGTAAGGTATCTTGCTTGACGAGGTTGGCGCGCACACGCGATAGCTCACCTTCCTGCAAGCCACCTAGGGCTTGGTACAGCAAACCGGACACTGCACAGTTGAGTACTGCGTCACCCAGAAACTCCAAGCGCTCGTTGTGGTCAGCGCTGTAGCTGCGGTGGGTCAGCGCTTGCTGAAGAAGCGCGGGCTTGGCAAATTCATGCATCAAACGCCGCTGCAAAGCCTGCAAGGCATCAGACATGCGCGGGATTCCTGATCAAAGCGGCGCTCTCACTTGGCGCTGGAGCCTGCGTACTTCAATAGCAAGTAAGCTGGGCCACCAAGGTGGATTTCCTTGTTGTAGGCGAAATTCACCACCACTTTGTCACCGCTTTTCGTCACTTCCAAATCCTTGGGGCCAATGGCTTTGATATCCTCAATGTTTTGAGTCTTCTCGAAACTGGTGCGAACCTCAGCGACCGTGCTGCTTTCATTGGCCGCTTTCTTCACTGCCTTGGTGATCGCTTGGTATTCCACTAATGTAGGTACCACTTGCGCACCAACAACGCCCACAAACGCCAAG
>JBJTSL010000109.1:0-5444 GCA_046076625.1 Allobrachymonas sp. | reverse complement strand
ACCGAGTTTTCCTCGATCACCACGCCTTCAACCACCTCCGAACGCGCACCGATGAACCAGTTGTCTTCAATGATGGTGGGACCCGCTTGAAGGGGCTCCAGCACGCCGCCGATACCCACGCCGCCTGAGAGGTGGACGTTTTTACCAATCTGGGCGCAAGAGCCTACAGTGGCCCAAGTGTCCACCATGGTGTTTTCGTCCACATAGGCGCCGATGTTCACATACGAAGGCATCAAAATCGCGCCCTTGGCCACATAGCTGCCTCGGCGCGCCACAGCGGGTGGCACGACGCGCACGCCGGTGGCTTTCATTTCTTCAGGCGTAAGATGGGCGAATTTGGTTTTTACTTTGTCGTAGAAGCCAAGATCGCCGGCTTTGACGATTTCGTTGTCGTTCAATCGGAAGGACAGCAACACGGCTTTTTTGATCCACTGATGTACCGTCCATTTGCCCACGGATTCGCGGGTGGCAACACGAAGTTGGCCTTTGTTGAGTTGGCTGATGACGTGCTCTACGGCTTCGCGCACTTCAGCAGGGGCTTGCGATGGGGAGATGTTGGCGCGGTTGTCCCAGGCAGTGTCAATGATGGTTTGGAGTTGTTGGGTCATGATTTGAGTAGTAGTTGAGTCGAAAGAAGAGAATTTTGAACGCAGAGGACGCGAAGGTTTCGCAGAGGACGCTGAAAAGAAATCCAAAAAAACACACAGAATGGATTTTCTTTTTGTATTTTCTGCGACTTCTGCGTAGTTTTCGCGTCCACTGCGTTCAAAAATGAATTTCTATTGTTGAACTTAGTCAGGTTGAATCTTATTTTCCTGGACAAAAGTCGCAATCCGCTGCGCAGCTTCTAAGCATTCTGCCGTTTCGGCCACGAGTGCCATGCGGATGTAGCCTGCGCCGGGGTTGAGTCCGTTGGATTGCCTCGCCAGATAGCTGCCGGGCAGGACGGTGATGTTGTATCGCTCCAGCAGTTTGGCAGCAAACGCCGTATCCGAGCCGCCGCAGACATGGGCTGGCACTTTCGCCCAGAGATAAAAAGCGGCATCCGGCAGCTTCACATCAAGCACTGCTGCAAGCACCGGCGTGACTTGCGCGAATTTGATTCGGTATTGCTCACGGTTGGCGATCACGTGCGCCTCATCGCGCCACGCGGCCGCGCTGGCGGCTTGAATCGTATGGCTCATCGCACTGCCGTGGTAGGTGCGGTAGAGAAGAAATTGCTTCATGAGTGTCGCATCGCCTGCGACAAAGCCGCTTCGCATGCCTGGAGCGTTGCTGCGTTTGGACAGAGACGTGAGCATGACGAGATTTTTGAAGTCTCGGCCGAGCTTGACAGCTGCCTCCAAGCCACCCAGCGGCGGCTCATCCCGGAAATAAATTTCGCTGTAGCACTCATCAGAGGCGATCACAAAGCCATACTGGTCTTGCAGTGCAAACAGTCGCTGCCACTCGTCCAAAGGCATCACCGCCCCGGTCGGGTTGCCCGGCGAGCAGACAAAGACAAGCTGCGTCTTGGCCCATACCTCGCTGGGCACGCTGGCCCAATCCACCGCGAAATTTCGCTCGGGCACGCAGGGCGCGTAATGCAGGCGAGCGCCCGCGAGCAAGGCCGAGCCTTCGTAGATTTGGTAAAACGGATTGGGGCTGACGACGATTGCATCCTTCGTTGGGTCAATCACGGTCTGCGTGAGTGAAAACAGCGCCTCGCGCGAGCCGTTCACCGGCAGGATTTGCGTTTTCGGGTCAACCTGCAGGCCATAGCGCTTGACAAGCCACGCCGAGCAGGCTTCTTTCAAATAAGCCTCACCGCCTGTGGCAGGATAGGCTGCCAAACCCTTGAAGTGATCGTTCAACGCTTCTTTGATGAACGGCGGCGTGGGATGCTTAGGCTCGCCAATACCCAAACTGATGGCGCGGTGCGCCGGGGAGGGCGTTATGGAGGCAAAAAGCTGCCGTAGCCGCTCAAACGGGTAGGGCTGCAAGGTCTGGAGCAAAGGATTCATGGCATGAATTATCAGGCCAAGGCTGCGGGCAAATCCTCTGGCTTTGGCTCGCCCGGGCGTGGCATCATCTGATGTATGCGTTTTTCAGACCTTCGCTTCCTGCTCTCGCTGATTTTGCCGGCGCTCACGGTATTCAGCCTCCTTCATGCGCCGCACAACGCTTTCATCGGCACGCTGATCGTATGGTGGCTGATTGCCTTTCTGGACATCGTACTGCCCAAGAATTCGCCGGCGCCCGTGGCCAGCGAGGCGGGGCAAGCGTATTTCCAGTGGATTTTGCGGCTGTATGTGATTTTGCAATTGGGCTTGATCGTGGTGGGTGCAATGGCCGCTGCCCAAGCTGACTGGCTGACCGTGCTGGGCGTGGGTTTTGCCGTAGGTTACATCTCGGGCGCGCAAGGCATCACCTTTGCCCACGAGCTGGGGCACAGCAAGTCCAAGATCGACCGTTTTTGCGGCTGGGTGCTCATGACCACCGTTTGCTACGGCCATTTCATGGTGGAGCATTACCGGAGCCACCACCCCCGCGCCGCCACATTTGACGACCCGGCCTCTGCCCGCTATGGCGAAAGCCTCTATGCCTTTTTGCCACGCACGCTGTGGGGCAGCTTGGTCAGCGGCTGGCGCTTGGAAGCGCAACGCTTAGTGCAGATGAAAAGCGCATGGAGCAAGAGCCCGCTGATATGGAGCACGATCGGCTCAATTGCCATGCTCGGACTTCCATTCTTCATGATTTTTTGGCAGTTCGCCGGCATGGAATCTGCGCAGAGTGCTATCAAAATAGTAGTGTATTTGCTCGTTCAATCTGTCGTAGCGTTCCTTCTGTTGGAGGTGGTGAACTACATTGAACACTACGGTTTAACCCGTCAAGCCCTCGCGCAAGAGGGCCAAGCCCCCAAGCGGGAAGCATTCGGCATGATGCACGCATGGAATGCCGATCACGTCATGACCAATAGCCTGTTGGCCAACCTCCAGCGCCATTCCGACCACCATATGCACGCTTGGAAGCCCTACAGCACCCTGCAAGCCATGCCCCAAGGCCCACAACTGCCCACAGGCTATGCGGGCAGCATCATCTTGGCCGCTATTCCCCCGCTGTGGTTCGCCCTGATGCATCCAAGGCTGGCGGCGCTGGCATCCAAGCCCGTTCCTGTGTAACATGGCGTGACTTGTATTCGAGGAGACAAACAACATGGCCGCCACAGATTCAGAAAAGACCGGCGTTTTCACGCGTCAGCCCTGTTCAGATTGCCGGGGCACGGGCGAATTGTGGATCGACAGCGAGAACATCAACGAGAATTTTGAGGTCGAAAAACAAACCGTGATCACCACCTGCCCGCGCTGCAACGGCACGGGTTTTGTGGAGCCTGATGGGGAGTCCACGCTGGTGGGTTTGCTGCACTGATAAAATTGCGGCAATGCAACAGTTCATCGCACAAGGTTCGGGAAAGGCAGTTCGGGTTATGACACCGCGAACTACACTGCTTTTTTATGCCAAAACTGGGCAGTCGCCGGCGCAGAATATGCGCTGAATGCTACTAAATTCATAGTAAGCGGCTTCTGACCCAAGCCGCTTTTTTCTTGCCTGAATCTTTTCAATCCTTCGTTTCTTCTAGGTTTTCTCATGATCAATATCACGCTCCCCGATGGCTCTGTGCGCAGTTTTGAGCAAAGTGCAGTGACTGTGGCTGATGTGGCGGCCAGCATCGGCGCAGGCCTAGCCAAAGCGGCTCTGGGCGGCAAAGTCAACGATGTGCTGGTGGATACCAGCTACTCCATCACCCAAGATGCCAAGCTCGCCATCATGACCGCCAAAGATGCCGATGGCTTGGAGATGATCCGCCATTCCACGGCGCATTTGCTGGCCTACGCCGTGAAAGAGCTGTTCCCGGATGCCCAGGTGACGATTGGCCCGGTGATTGAGCACGGCTTTTTCTACGATTTCTCGTACAAGCGCCCGTTCACGCCGGAAGACTTGGCCGCAATGGAAAAGAAAATGGTCGAGTTGGCAGCCAAAGATGAGCCCGTCACGCGCCGCGTGCTGCCGCGTGATGAGGCGGTTGCGTATTTCAAAAGCTTGGGCGAGCATTACAAAGCCGAAATCATCGGCTCGATCCCGGCAGGCGAAGAAGTGAGCTTGTATCGCGAAGGCAATTTTGAAGACCTCTGCCGTGGCCCTCACGTGCCCTCAACTGGCAAGCTCAAATTCTTCAAGCTGATGAAGCTTGCTGGCGCATACTGGCGCGGCGATCATCGCAATGAAATGCTGCAGCGCGTGTATGGCGTGGCGTTTGCGAGCAAAGAAGATCTGGCTCAGCACCTGACGATTCTGGAAGAAGCAGAAAAGCGCGATCACCGCAAGCTCGGCCGTGAGCTCGATCTCTTTCACATTGACGAGCACAGCCCTGGAACCGTGTTTTGGCATCCGCATGGCTGGACGCTGTGGCAGCAGGTTGAGCAATACATGCGCAAGGTGTATGTGGACAACGGCTACCAAGAAGTCAAAGGCCCGCAAATTCTCGACCAAGGCCTCTGGGAAAAGACGGGGCATTGGGACAAATACCGCGAAAACATGTTTGTCACTGAAAGCGAAAAGCGCGATTACGCGCTCAAGCCCATGAACTGCCCCGGCCATGTTTTGATCTTCAAGCAAGGCATCAAAAGCTACCGCGATCTGCCGCTGCGCTTCGGTGAATTCGGCAACTGCCACCGCAACGAACCCACCGGCGGCCTGCACGGCATCATGCGCGTTCGCGCGTTCACGCAAGACGATGGCCACATCTTTTGCACCGAAGATCAGATTCAAGCCGAAGTCACAGCATTCACAGCGCTCTTGCAAAAAGTCTATGCCGATTTCGGCTTCAAAGACATCATCTACAAACTCTCTACCCGCCCTGAAAAACGAATTGGCTCAGAAGAAAGTTGGGACAAAGCCGAAGCCGCGCTCGCTGAAGGCTTGAAGGCCAGCGGCTGCGAGTTCGAATACCTGCCAGGCGAGGGCGCTTTCTACGGCCCGAAGATCGAATACACGCTCAAAGACGCGCTCGGCCGCCCGTGGCAATGCGGCACGATCCAGGTCGATCCGAATATGCCTGAGCGCTTGGATGCTGAATTCGTCGATCAAGACGGCGCACGCAAACGCCCCATCATGCTGCACCGCGCCATCGTCGGCAGCTTAGAGCGCTTCATCGGCATTTTGATCGAGCAGCACGCAGGCGCCTTGCCCGCGTGGCTCGCGCCCGCGCAAGCCGTGGTCTGCAACATCACGGATAGCCAAGCAGAGCATGTCGGCAAAGTTGCCGCGCAACTTCGCGCTGCCGGATTGCGCGTGACGACCGACACACGAGGCGAAAAAATCACCCGCAAAATCGCCGAAAACGCCGCGCAAAAAGTCCCCTATATTTTGGTGATGGGCGACCGTGAAGTGGAAACCGGCGCGAT
>JBJTSL010000108.1:0-5119 GCA_046076625.1 Allobrachymonas sp. | reverse complement strand
CGCGCTGGCGGGCATGATACTGCGGCCGTAGGTAGCAAAGAAAAGCGCGTTGATCAGCTCAGACTTGCCGCGTGAGAATTCCGCTACAAACGCCGCCATGATTTTGTCTGAGCGCATTTGGGCTTCAAGCTGCTGCAGACGCTCGGCGATGGAGGCATCCATCAACTCATGATTGCCCAGCCAATCGGCCAATTGCTTCAAACGCGCGGCAAATTCCCTGCGCCAAGCGCCATGCGAGTCAAACTGATCGACAAAGGAAGCGGTATTGGCGGCGGGAGTCACTGTATTTTTGTAGGCGCAAAGCTGCAATGTTACACCGCCATGCGCCATTCACAAAACTTGCTTGCTTCAGACCAAGAGCAGAATGACCAAGCCGACCAGCATGCTGGCCAGGCCATAAAAGCGGATTTGCCCGTCAGACAGCTTCAAGACTTGTTCAAACACGCTGCGCCAGCCTTTGGGTGAGAAGAAGGGCAGCAAACCTTCAATCACCAGCACCAAGGCCAAGGCGGTGAAAAATACCTCCATGGCTTGCGCGAAGCTCGCTTATTTTTTGGCCGGAGCAGCACCGCCACCCTGCCCGCCATTGCGCATGGTGCGGAAGAAGTCGTTCGATGGATCAACCACCATCACATCGCTCTTCTTGGCAAAGCTGGCTTTGTAGGCTTCCAAGCTGCGGTAGAACTGCGCAAACTGAGGGTCGCGGCCAAAGGCTTCGTTGTACAGTGCCGCTGCTCTGGCATCACCCTCACCTTTGATCTTCTGCGCGTCGCGGTAGGCTTCGGCCACGATCACCTCGCGCTGGCGGTCTGCATCAGCGCGGATTTTCTCGGCGTCTGCCGCGCCAGTGGAGCGCAATTCGTTGGCCACTTGGCGGCGCTCGGACTGCATGCGCTGATAGACAGATTCTGTTACCGAGCCGGGAAAGTCCACGCGCTTGATGCGTACATCGACGATTTCAATGCCGAAATTCTTGGCATCGTCAATCAGGCGCTTTTGTACCCCTTGCATCACCTTATCGCGGTCTGTCGCGAGGACATCGCGCACCGTGCGTGTGTTCACCTCGTTTTTCAAGGCATCTTGCACCAGCGAAGTCAACCGGCTTTCCGCACCGGCCAAGGCGGTGGCAGTGGAGAACGTGCGGATGAATTGGCGTGGGTCAGAGATACGCCATTTGAGCAGCCAATCCACCACCAGGTTTTTCTTTTCCGCAGTTTGCAAAGCGCCGGTTTCGGGGCTGTCCAGCGTCAAGATGCGGCGATCCAGAAACACCACGTTTTGAAACGGCTGGGGCAGCTTGAAACGCAGCCCGGGCTCGGTGATGACATCTTTGATCTGACCGAAGGAATACAACACGCCAAACTGACGCTGATCGACCACAAAGAGCGTGGAAGCGAGAACAGCGACGACCACCAACAAGCCAGAAATCACAAATCCAATTTTATTCATATGCTTCTCCCAGAATCAACGGCTGTCGCGCTCACGGCTTGTGCGGCTGTTTGCGGGGGCGGGTGTGGCGGCTGGGCTGGCCGCATTGGATGCTCCTGAATTGGGAGCATTCTGCACAGGATTGATGCCGGGCAGAACCGTATTCTCACTAGAATTTGCGGTTTGCTGGAGGATCTTGTCTAGCGGCAAATACAGCAAGTTGTTGCCCGCTTTGGAGTCCACAAGAATCTTGGTGGTGCTGCTGTAAATTTGCTGCATCGCGTCGATGTACATGCGGTCGCGCGTGACTTGCGGCGCCTTGGCAAATTCGCTGTAGATCACGCGGAAGCGCTGCGCGTCACCTTCGGCCTGCGCCACCACACGGGCTTTGTAGCCTTCGGACTCTGCTTTCAAACGCGACGCTGTACCGCGAGCGCCTGGGATTACGTTGTTGGCATAGGCTTGACCTTCGTTTTTCAGGCGGTCACGGTCTTGACCGGCCTTCAAGGCATCGTCAAACGCGGCCTGCACTTGTTCAGGCGCCTGCACGTTTTGGATGTTCACGTTTTGCACGCTGATGCCGGTTTGGTAACGGTCCATCTGGGCTTGGATGGAGCGCAGCACGTCTTGTTGCAACACCTCGCTGTTGCGCCCCAAAATTTCATCCAAATTGAAGCGCCCCACCACTTCGCGCACAGCGGATTCGGCGGCTTTGATCACCGATTCATCCGGATTGCGGTTTTCAAACAGGAATAGCGAAGAGTTCTTCAGGTTGTATTGGATGGTAAAGCGCACATCGACGATGTTTTCGTCTTTGGTGAGCATCGAGGAATCTTTGATGCCTGAGACAGCGCCGACGCTGTTGCGCCCCACTTCCACCGAGCGCACTTGGGTGAATTGCACGGTTTCATGCCGCTCAAAGGGGAATGGCATGCGGTAGTTGAAGCCGGCATCTACCGTGCGGTTAAGCGCCCCAAAGCGGGTGATCACCGCCTGCTGGCCCTCTTGCGCGATGAAGAAGCCTGTGCCGAGCCAGATCAACGCGGCAATGACTGCGATTAAGCCAGCGCCAACACCAGCTGACTTCATGTCGGGCATGCCAGGGCCTGTGCCGCCAGTGTTATTTCCGCCACCTTGGTTGTAACGGTTCCAGTCTGGTTGGTTGCCCCGCGGAGGCTGCTTGCCGCCAAACAGGCCGCCCAGCTTGCGGTTGAAATCACGCCACAGTTCGTCCAAATCGGGCGGCCCTTGGTTCGGACCACCGGGGCTGCTGCCGCCGGAATTGCCACCACTTGAGCCGCCATCATTGGGGGCTGCGCTCGGCGCTGGGCCAGGCGCTGGAGTAGGTGCAGGCGAGCCAGCAGGTGCATTGCCACCTTCTGAGGGCGCTGGAGCAGCACCCTCGCCGCGACCCCAGCGGCCATCGTTGAGGTTGAACAAGCGCGAGAACATGCCGGTCAAGGCACGGGGATGGAAATTGGGCATAGGCAACATAATTGGGGATTGATTTTAGTGGCTCAAGAGCGTGCTGATTTCTGCGCAAGAATTGCCCGCAAAGTTTCCATGCCTTCACCGCTTTGCGCGCTCACAAACACGCGCTGCAAGCTTTGGCCATCGACCTCGTAGTGGTCTGACAGCTGCGCGGGGCGGCGGTCTTCGCCCAAGGCATCGAGCTTATTGAAAATCAGCAGTTGGGGAATGTCTTGCGCGCCAATTTCAGCCAAGACGCGCTGCACTTCATGGATTTGCTCGCTGTAGTTTGGATTGGCGCAATCCACCACATGCAGCAGCAACTGCGCATGCGCGGCTTCTTGCAAGGTGGCTTCAAAGGCGTCGATCAAGCCATGCGGCAAATCGCGGATGAAGCCCACGGTGTCGGACAAGCTCACAGACTGCTGGGCATCGCCTAGATAAACACTGCGCGTGGTCGGGTCCAGCGTAGCAAAAAGCTGATCGGCTGCATACACCCTAGCTTTGGTCAAGGTATTGAACAAAGTGGATTTACCGGCATTGGTGTAGCCCACCAAGGCAATGCCGAAATGACCCGCTCGGCTGCCTTCAGCACCCGCCGCTTTTCTTGCGCGCTGCTTGCGTTGCGTGTTCCGCTGCTTTTTCACGGTTTCCAGCCGCGCTTTGGTGCGTTTGATGGATTCAGCAATCATCCGGCGATCCAACTCCATTTGCTTCTCTCCCGGCCCGCCGCGCCCGCCAATACCCCCTCGTTGGCGCTCCAAATGGCTCCAGCGGCGTACGAGACGAGTCGACAGGTATTGCAGCTTGGCCAGCTCGACTTGCAGCTTGCCTTCATGCGAGCGGGCGCGTTGGGCGAAGATTTCCAAGATCAAAAGCGTGCGGTCGTTCACTGGCAAGCCCAAGTGGCGCTCCAGATTTCGCTGCTGCGCAGGGCTAATACTTTGATCAAACAGCACTTCTGCCGCGCCTTGCTGATCGGCCAGCGCTTTGATTTCATCGGCTTTGCCTTTACCCACGAACAAGGCGGGATCAGGCGCTTGGCGCTTGCAGGTGATGCGTGCCACGGGCTCCAGACCTGCGGTTTGCGCGAGCAAGCCCAACTCCTCGAGCTCTGCGTCGAAATGCGGCTCGTGGAAATCCACGCCCACCAAGATGACTTTGTTGGCGTTGTGTGCAGGCATGTAGCCTGCTGGATCTAAGGAGTCAGCCATCATTGTGCCGACAGGTGATGGCGCTGTATCGCGTGTTGTGTCGCGTGCCATAGGAAGCCCTCTTATAAAAAGAAGGCCAGAAGCTGCTGATCAATCTCAGAATCAGGCGAAATCAGGGATTTGCCGCAGGCGCAGGACCGCCATTGTCTGCCGCTTGGAAATTGACCGCGCGACCGGGGACAATGGTGGAAATGGCATGCTTGTAGACCATTTGCGTGACCGTGTTGCGCAGCAGCACGACGTACTGGTCAAATGATTCAATCTGGCCTTGAAGTTTGATGCCGTTCACCAAATAAATCGACACGGGCACATGCTCGCGGCGAAGTTGGTTCAAGAACGGGTCTTGCAAGAGTTGGCCTTTGTTGTTGCTCACGATATTCTCCGTGTTCCAGTTGTTATTGGAACGTTGACGATAACACAGAGTGAGTTCGTTTTGCAAAAGTTCAAGGACTTCGCCCTAAATATTTGAGGCCCATGGGAGCCTGTACAGCGGCTTGAATAAGCTTATGCGCATAAGCGACCAACAAAAAAGTAGTTTGGTTTTCACAGGCTCTGCGGCACAGTTCGCACCCATGACAGATATTGCATTCATTTTGAGCGGCTTCTTTGTGGGCTTTGTGGTGGGCTTGACCGGCGTGGGCGGCGGCTCGCTCATGACGCCAATTTTGATTTTCGGTTTCGGCATCAAGCCCATCTTGGCCGTGGGCACGGATTTGCTGTTTGCGGCCTTCACCAAGCTCGGCGGCACGGTCAACCTCACACTCGCCCGCCGAGTGGACTGGAAAATCGTTGGTGCGCTGAGCCTGGGCTCGATTCCTGCCGCCCTGCTGACAGTGTGGGGCATTCACGCAGCCGGTGCAGCCAACGAAACGCTACAAAAGACCATGATCAGTACCTTGGGCGTCGCGTTGCTGCTCACGGCCGCCGCCACCCTCTACAAAGCCATCAAGGGCGTGAATTCTGGCACTCAGCGCGAGTTGACGCTGGCCGAGCTGGCGCGTGCCACC
>JBJTSL010000107.1:0-6874 GCA_046076625.1 Allobrachymonas sp. | reverse complement strand
AGTGCGTTGGTGCGGGCGTCGGGCAGCACCGTGGTGCGAAAGCCGCTGTCGCTCTGGCCCTGGGGCGCTGCAGCCGGTGCGGCGGCCCCCGAGTCGATCAGCCGCTGCACCAGGGGTGCGAGATCACCGGCGATGCCGTGCCGCAGCCGGATCACTTCGACCCCGGTGGCATTGGCCACATCCAGCGCGGCCACAATCCGTGCAATCCGCTGCAGGTTGTCAGCATAGTCAGTGATGACCAGCGCATTGGTGCCGGGGTTGACGTTGATGGTGTTGTTGGGGCTGATCAAGGGACGCAGCACGGCCACCAGATTATTGGCGTTCTCGTGGTTGAGGCGAAAAATTTGCGTGAGGATTTGGTTGCCGCCCGCTTTGACTTCGCCCGCATTCACCGCGCCACCTTGCAGTTTGGCTTCTGCCTCGGGCACGACCTTGTAGATGCCCGCTGCTTCCACCACTGCAAAACCTTGCAGGCGCAGCGCTGCCAAAAATTGGTTGTAGGCATTGCTGGCCGAGACGGCACGCTCGGTGGTCAAATTCATCTGACCTTTGACGCGCGGATCGACCACGATGTTGCGGTTCAAGACCACGCCGAATGTTTTGGCCACTTCGGCGATTTCAGCGTTGACGAAGTCGAGCTTGATGCCTTCGGCGCTGCGCGCAGCCCCTCCCGCAGTCTGCGGTGTTTGCGCCTGTACCCAGCCAATTTTTGAAGAAAATAGGCCAGTTGCCGGCATCAAACCTACGTAGAGCGCTATGAAAAGCGTAGTGAACGACAGGCGGTGAGAAGCTTTGAGTTTCATGGGTTATCCCAGTCTGATCAGTGATTTGGCGCCTTGGCGGCGGCCAATGATGTTGAGTACATTGCCAAGCGCGGCCTCGCTGCCCTGGGCAGCGCTGGCCTCGCCAGAGAAGCGGATGCGTGAGCCCACCACCTGGCCTGAGCCAGAGAGCTGCAGCGCGCCTTGCAAGGTTTGCAGGTTGATGGCGGGCACATCGCCGCCTGAGAGTTGCAGGCGGTAGTCGCCGAGCGGGCTCAAGGTCGAAAGGCGGGACGACATCTCCAGCATGTCCAGTTGCGCAGCGCCTTGCAGCGCCACGCGGCCTGCGGCCCAGTCCATCTTCAAGCCGGTGGCGGACAGGGTGAGCTGGCCGCGTGGATCGAGCGTGTTCCAAGGCGCGCCTAGGCCTGAGAGCCATTGCGCGGGCAGGTTCACCGCTGTCGCGTTGACGAGCAAGCCCGCGCGCTGCCAGCCGGGCGTGAGGGCGAGTTGCACGGGCTGCGGTGCGCAGCAGGGCAGCTCCATGCGCATGTTCAGGCCACGCCAGCTCGGGGCGAGCTGCCAATGCATGCGGCCGGGCAGGCTGGAGGCATCTTGTGTGCCTTCACCCCCCGTTAAAAACAATTGCGCCGAGCCGCGCCAGATGGAGCCTTGTGCATCGGCCAAGAGCACATGCCCGCTCGTAGCAGATTGAATGCCTTTGGCCAGCCAGGCTGCGGGTGCAAACGCGATCAAGGCAACGAGCGCGCCCAGGCCAGCACCCAGCCAAGCCATGCCCGCAGCGCTGCGAGGCATCGCCGGGTTTGATCTTTTGGATAGGGAGCGGCGCTGCATGGCTGTTATCTCGCGGGCAGGTTCAGCACCAATTGGCCATCCCAAGCCGTGGCGTCTGGCGCGGCGCCTGCCGCTTTTTGCAGCTTCACTTGCGTAGGCACGAGACGCGCATTGGCGCGCACCTGCGAGAGCATGAGCGCCAGCGCATCGGCGTTGACTGCTTTGAGCGTGATGCTGGCGCGCTCGTTGCTCACCGAGAGGGTAGCGCTTGCTCCCAAGGTTTTGACCGAGGCCTCCAGCGCTCGCAGTGATTCGTCGTAAGTCAAGAGGCGCTGCGCCTTCAAATTGGCCGCTTCACTGGCCTGCGCGCGCATGAGCTGTAGCTGCGCTTGCAGCTTGGGCGCAGCTTCCCTCGCGGCGCTCAGCTTCGAGAGCGCGGGCGAAATCGCCACCCACCAGAGCAAAGCGACCATAATCAACGCTGCGGCAGCAGCCACCAAGCTGCGCTCACGCGAAGCCAAAGCATTCCAACGGTTGAGCAGCTCGTTCATTTGGAAGCTCCCTGCGCCTGATGCTGCACGATCAGCCGTTGTGTGTCACTGCTCACGGCCAAGTTCGCATACTGTAGCTTGGGCGCAAGCGCTTCGAGTTGTGCAGCGGAGAAATCTGCGCCGCGCAGGGAAACTCTATCTGCTTCATATTCGATAGCATTCGGCGCAGCATTCATGCCGGCTACAGACGAAAAACGTGCATAGATGCTCTCAAAGTCACGGCCGCTGAGCTGCCCCTGCGATTGACGCAAAGCATTCAATTCGCGCTGCATTTGTACAGGGGCATCCACCACTACTTTCACATTCGGAAAGCTGCTGGTGAGGATTTGCTGCATTTGATCGCGCTGTGCTTGCACCTGCGCGGCCTGCTTCCACGCCCAGAGATTGAGCCCGAGCAGATGGGCCAGCAGCAAGCCCGCCATGCCCCAGCGTGCGGCGCGCCAATCGGGTGCAAAGGCAAAATTGCGCAAACTTTGCCCGATGCTCTGCAAGCTGCGCCCCGAGCCGGAGAGCGCAAATTCGCCTAGCGCCAAATTGAGGCCCAGCGCTTTGGCTTGTTCGGCAGATTGAACCGCCGCTTGACTGGCTTGCAACACCTGGACGCGGCGTTGCAAAGCCTGTTCTGCTGCGGCAGCTACCGCAGGCTCAGCGGTGACGGGGGTTTCAGCGGCCGGCTCTAGCGCAGCCGCATGTGCCAGCGGCCAGCAAAGCACGCCTTGGGCGTTGCTCACCACCAGTTGCGCGTGATCGCTGGAATGACCAGTGACGTGTGCCTGAGCATCCTGCTTTGGCCAAGCCTGAGGCACGATGCTGCTGGGCTGCACGCCCGCTTGCTGTAACTCGGCGATGCTTTGCGCCAGCCAAGCTTTGTTGCAAGCAGCCACCCAAGGCGATTCGTTGCCGGGCAAATTCAGCAGCGCCAAGTGCAGGGCAGCAGGCTCATCGAGCAATTGCTCTTCCAAAGCACCAGCGAGTACCGCCTGCATTTTTTGCGCGGAGATGCCACGCGGCAGCTTGGGCAAATCCACGCGATGCCACGCCAGCGCCTGAGCAGGCAGGATCAGGGTGCAGACATCAGTGCGCGGCAGTAAAGCCGGCGCGGCATGGCCTTGGGCAGAAAGCACACCGCTGCTGGAGAGCATGCAATAGGCCAGCTCCGCAGAAGCCGCGCCGGGTGGCGAAAGGGTAACGAGAAGTTGAGTCATGGACAGCGTTCAGTGCAAGCATTATCGGGGAGAAGCAGTGGCCTGCGGCAGTTGATCTGCCCGCAGACCTGCCGATGTGATGGGGAAGCTGCCGCGCTCGCGCCACAGAGCCTTCACATCCAGCCCATCGCGCTGCACCATGGAGCGCTCAATGACCACGGTGTTGAGTGAACTGTCGGCCAAGCGCAGTCGACCCGTGATTTCAAAATAGCGCGAGGCCACGCTGTGCTGCCCCTCATTGAATTGCCCAGCGATCTCGGGCAACAGGGGCGAGAGATCGGCCAAGCTCTTGAAATGCTGGCGGCTGCGCTCGGCAATCATTTTTTGCGCATCGGCCAGCTCCAAGGCGGGCGCACTGGCATACAGCACCTCGGCACTTGCGGTGTTCACATTCACCGGCGTGCGTGCTGGCAGCCAGACGATGAAGGGTGCCAAGCGCTGCATGCTGCGCTCAGACAAGCCATGCAGCGTCAACTGATCCAGACGCTGCGGCAGCAGAGCCGCCTGTGCGCCGGAGCGATTGTCGGGGCTCAAATCGGAGGCAAAGCGCAGGTTCTCTGCCAAGTTTTGCAATTCGGCAGGATTCAAATTCAACAAATCGAAGAGTTTGGCAAAACTGGCCAGCGCACCGGGCGAAATGCGCCCCGCTTCGATCAGGTTGTACACATTCAGGCGCGCTTGCGCATCTTGGATTTGGCCGGAGAGAAACACATTGTCCCCCTCCGCTTCGGTGAGCAGGGCATTGTTGCTCTGGTCTGCCGCCAAAAAACTCGACAGCCGCGATTCTTGCAACGTGACTGCCCAAGGCTCGCCCAAATGGTCGGCGCCGCCATTGCGCGCATCTTCTCGCAAAATCAGCCGCGCCCAGTCGAGCGCACCTACCAAAATCCAGCCCGCTTGCAAGCGGGAGCGCTCCGCACGCTCAACTTCCAATCCGCGCCATTGCTGCCAGGCCGCGCCTGCGGCCAGCGTGGCCACCAAGACGAGCGTGATCATGGCGGTCAAAAGCGCCGCGCCGCGAGATTTTCCAGCATGCTGGCCTGTCATGACTTGCCGCCTCCGCGCGTGGGCTGCACCCAATCTAGGCTCAGGTTACCGCCGGGCGTTTGCGCGGGTGCGAGCTTGAGTACGAGACGCACGCCATCGGGCGAGGCGCTGGCCTGCGCTGCCGTGGCCACGCCTTCAGATGACAAAGGGTTGCTCCACGCATCATTGCGATAGTAAAAAACCTGAAATTCCTCGATGGAGAGCACCTGCACCTCGGCTGCGCGGTCTGCGCTCGAAGGGTTTTGACCCCAACGGCCTGCCTGATCCCATGCGGCCTGCCACTGCCCGCGCGTGCGCACCGGCTCGCTCGTCCAGCGCATGAAGCGCCGCTGTAGGCCTTGTGCCGTGTCCACATTGCGACTGCCCCAAGCGACCACACGCAGCTCATCGCCTGAAAAGCGGCGCGTGATGCGGATCACGCGGCTGTCAAAATCAATCGCACGGGCGGTGCTTGTGCTGCCCCCTGTACCGCCCAGCGCGGCAGGCGGCGTTTGGCTGGCATCGATCATGTGATCCAGATCGGTGCGCCACTGGGCGAGTGCGGTTTGAATCGCTGCCACTTCATCAGCGCGCTCGCGGTGCTGCTTTGTGGCACGCGCCATACCATCCACCCCCTGCCAAGTGAGCACAGCCATGAGCGACATGATCACCAGCGCAATCAGCACTTCGATCAAGGTGAAGCCGCGTGCGCTGCGGGTTGTCATGTCAATAGCGTCCCACGACGGTGGAGATTTGCAAAATGCCATAGCCAGCGTCGGCATCGTTCACTTGGGTTTGCACCCGCAAAAAGCTCGGATTCGGGGTGGGCTGCACTTTCAGTTTGATTTGAAAATTGCGCCCGCCCTGCTGGCAATCGGCACTTGTTTCGCCCACACTGGGCATTTGCCGCACGAGGCGAATTTTGGCCAGCTCGTTTTCTGCACAAATCTGCGCCAGCAGCAAATCGGCTTGCCGCTGGCTAGAGCGTGCCAAGGCGGAAGTGGCCTGCGTGCCGGCAAACAGCGCAATTGCCACGACGGTCAAGGCCACCAGAACTTCAATCAAGGTGAAGCCGCGCTGCTGCATGGTGGTTTCAAGGCGTTGTTGACACACTAAAGGGCCGCAGGCCATCGCTGTGCAGGCGCAGGCTTTGCTCGCCCAGCGTGAGCTGCACGCTTTGCGCTGGCAGCATGGGTTCAGGGCCAAGCAGCAAGGCCTGGCTGATGCGTTCGCCGGATTGAATTTGCACGGTTGTGCCCGACGCCAGCCAAGCGTTGATAGTCAAGCCAGAAAAACTTGTGTTGCCCAATGTGCTGGCATTGCGCGAGCTCGCAACCGCGTACGCGGGCACCACAGCAAAGCCCTCGGGCAAAGCCACCCAAGCCAGCGCCACACCCGAGCTGCGCGACTGCGCACGCACTGCTTCCAAGACGGCAGCTAAGCGGTCTGCTTCGCGATTGAGGGAAGTGGAAGCACTGTCTCGCAGCGCAAACACAACGCCCGCAGAGCCAATCGCGATGATGGTGCGGACGACAAGCAACTCCAGCAGCGTGAAGCCGCGCTGGGCATGGCGGCTCAAATCACTACTGCCAACTGCCAACATCCGCATTTTTGCCTTCACCGCCGGCTTGTCCATCTGCACCGAAGCTCATCACGTCAATCTCGCCTTTGATGCCGGGGTTCAGATACTGATAGGCGCGGCCCCAAGGGTCGTTGGGAAGTTTTTCCAAGTAAGGCTTCCAATTGGGCGGGATCACGCCGGTAGTGGGCTTGGCCACGAGCGCAGCCAAGCCTTGCTCGGCACTGGGGTAGCGCTGGTTGTCCAGGCGGTAGAGCTTGAGGGCTTGCACGATGTTGTTGATGTCGGTTTTGGTAGCGGTACTGCGTGCGTCGTCGGCGCGATCCAGCACATTGGGCACGATCAGCGCGGCCAAGATGCCGATGATCACCAAGACCACCATCAATTCAATCAGGGTGAAACCGCGTTGTAGCCGCAGCTTCAGAGAGGAAAATGCTGTTTTCATAGAACACGCATAATAGCCGCATGCAACGCACTTTTTGGATTCGTTTCGCAACATTTGTCATCTGGCTGCTCGTAGGCGGCAGTGCCGTTTTTTGGGGCTTGAAATTCGTACAAGGCCCGGCTGCGCCGCCCTCGGCCAACGCAGCGGTATCCAGCGGCGCGGCAGCGGCGGTGGACTCCCAAGCCCTGGCCAAAGGCTTGGGTGGTGGGCGCGCGGTTACTTCTAATTTAGGAGCAAACGATGCAGTAAATGTGCCCGCGAACAGCATTGTTTCTTCCAGGTTTGTGCTCACGGGCGTGGTGGTGAACCGCGCCGGCAGCAGCCAATCCAGTGTGGCTTTGATCGCGGTGGATGGCAAGCCAGCACGGCCTTACCGCGTGGGCGCGGGTGTGGAAGATGGCGTGGTGTTGCACAGTGTGGCAGCGGGCAAGGCAATGCTGGCGGTGAACATGCAAACTGAGCCGAGCACGACCTTGGAGTTGCCCAAACTCACCACCGCTGTGGTGAGTTTG
>JBJTSL010000106.1:0-4477 GCA_046076625.1 Allobrachymonas sp. | reverse complement strand
GGTTAGCCAGCGTCATCACCGAGCCCACATACTCCTGTGGCACATAAATATGCACCTCCACAATCGGCTCGCGGATTTCTTCAATACGCGAAACGTCAGGCATTTTGGAGGGATTCTCGACCAGCAAAGTCTCGGGATTCTTCCCGCCAGTGACGACTTCATACACCACGCTCGGCGCGGTGGTGATCAAATCTTGGTCAAACTCCCGCTCCAGCCGCTCCTGCACGATCTCCATGTGAAGCAGCCCGAGAAAGCCGCAGCGAAAACCAAAACCCAGCGCCTGAGAAACCTCCGGCTCAAAGCGAAGCGCCGAGTCGTTCAATTGCAGCTTGGTTAAAGCATCGCGTAATTGTTCATACTGGCTCGATTCGCTCGGATACAGCCCGGCAAACACCTGCGGCTGAATTTCCTTGAAGCCCGGCAGCGGCTCGGCAGCGGGCGCAATATTCATCATGCCCAGCTCACCACGCGTGACCACGCGCGTGACCGTATCGCCCACGCGAGCCGATTTCAACTCCTTGATACCTGCAATGATGTAGCCCACCTCACCCGCTTCCAGTGATTGGCGCGGTTCGTTCGTCGGTGTGAACACGCCAACGCTGTCCGCGTTGTATTGCGTCTCAGTTGCCATCAGGTGAATCTTGTCGCCCTTGAGCAAGCGGCCATCGACCACGCGCACCAGCATCACCACGCCCACATAGGCGTCAAACCAGCTGTCCACAATCATCGCGCGAAGTGGGGCATCGGGGTTGCCGCGCGGCGGCGGCACCTTGGCCACCACGAGCTCGAGCACATCGTCAATGCCCATGCCTGTCTTCGCAGAAATCGGAATCGCGTCAGACGCATCCAGCCCGATCACTTCTTCGATTTCTTTTTTCGCCGTTTCGGGATCGGCCTGCGGCAAATCCATCTTGTTGAGCACGCAAGAAACTTCCACGCCGAGATCAAGTGCGGTGTAGCAATTGGCCACTGTTTGCGCTTCCACACCCTGCGATGCATCCACCACAAGCAGCGCGCCTTCGCATGCAGAGAGCGAGCGAGAGACTTCATATGAGAAGTCCACATGGCCCGGTGTGTCGATCAAATTGAGGTTGTAGATCTGTCCATCGCGCGCTTTGTATTGCAGCGCAGCGGTCTGTGCTTTGATAGTTATCCCACGCTCTTTCTCGATATCCATCGAATCAAGCACTTGCTCGCTCATCTCGCGATCTGTCAGGCCACCGCAGCGATGAATCAAGCGATCAGCAAGCGTGGATTTGCCGTGATCAATATGCGCGATGATGGAAAAATTGCGAATGTGCTTCATCTTAGAAAAATCTCAAACTTCAATGCGTAAGTGCTTGATGTGTATGACACTTACGCGACCTCTTTTTGCCCTGCACAAAGAAAAGGGGCGCGTCGCTTGCATGACGCGCCCCACAAACCAACAATCTTTGGCAACTGCGATAGTTGGACTTGCATTGTAGGGCAAGCGCGTTTCATGCACACGGGAAAAATCTCTAATTTTTTCTCGTTGCATGCCCGCAACGACAAGTTATTAACAAGTTATTCACAATTTATGGGGGATGATTCTAGGATCAATCTGTGCGCGGCCTGTGGATGGTTGGTGGACAGCCTGTGCGCATCCCGTATCGTGAATTTCAATGCCTTTGTTATATCCAAAATCATTGATTACCGACCTAGATTTTAGCGGTTTTGGATATGAAAAACCCAGGCATCACTCGACGCACCAATTTGGGGCACTCGTTCATAACTTTGCCCCTGATGGGTCGTTAGTTGTATTTGTGTGAAACCTGAGTCAGTTCTGTGGTTTTTTAGGCAAGTCCTAAAAAAGGCTTGACATCAGCCCAGAGCACTTGCAAGCCTATTGCATTAGGCGCAAGATCAGTTTGCAACAGGAGTCTTTCATGAAATCCATGCTCACGATTTTTTCTCCACAGTACAGAGCCTTCGGGCTGCGCTGCCTGGTCGCAATGGCCGCAGCTTTGAGCCTTGCGGCAACGCAGGCAGCCAACGCGCCCACCGCAAATCCCGCAAGCGCGCAAGACACGATCAACGCACTCACAAAGGCGCAGGCTGCGGTCGTGGGCGTGCAGGTACGTGCAGCCGATGGCGCACGCTCGGCGCAAACTCTTGGCAAACAGCGAAGCGGCTCGGGTGTGGTCATTGGTGCAGATGGATTGGTCGTGACGATCGGTTATCTGATCTTGGAAGCCGATGAAGTGCAACTCATCACGCAAGATAAAAAAACCGTGCCCGCCCGCGTGGTGGCCTACGACTTGGCCACTGGCTTCGGCCTGATTCGCCCTGTCGTACCCCTGCGGGGCATCAGCCCGGTGGCACTGGGCGGCACTGCCGACATCAAGACTGGTGAAGCCCTGATGGCCAGCACCGGCGCATCGCCCGACGACGATGCCGATGTCAATATGACCCAGCTCGTGAGCAAGCGCGCCATCTCCGGCTATTGGGAGTACCACATCGACACCGCCCTGTTCACCAGCCCACCCATGCAAAACCATTCGGGTGCGCCGCTGTTCAACCAAAAAGGCGAGTTGCTCGGCATCGGTAGCCTGTTCGTGATGGAAGCCATCGGCCAAAACGTGCGTCTGCCTGGCAATATGTTCGTTCCCGTCGATCTGCTCAAGCCCATCATTGCTGAGATGCTGCAAACGGGCAGCAGCAAGCTCTCCAAGCGCCCGTGGCTCGGTCTCACGTCCACTGAGCAAGGTGGGCGAGTGCAGATCGTGCGCGTCAACCAAGATGGCCCCGCGCAATCCGCTGGTTTGCAACCAGGCGATGTGGTACTGGCCGTGGACGACACCAAAGTGGCGAATCTAGAAACCTTCTACAAAAAAATCTGGGATCGTGCCTCGCCGGAGTCTGAAATCAAGCTCACCTTGCTGCAAGGCGCAGACCTCAAAACCATCACACTCAAAACCGTGGACCGCATGAGCACCATGCGCAAACCAGCGGGGATTTGAACCACAGGGATTTGATATCCTGTGCGGCATGGACATCCCTTCACTTCAAGTCGCCCTTCCCCAGTACTTCGCCCCTTGGGTTCAAGCCCTCGGCCTGCAAGTGCAATCCGCGCAAGCCAGCCAAGTCACGCTGCGCCTGCCCAATACCGATCAACTCTCGCGCACCGGCGGCATGCTCTGTGGCCAAGCCATGATGGCCGCCGCAGATACCGCCATGGTGCTCGCCCTGATGCAACATTTCGGCGAGTTCCGCCCCTGCACCACCGTGCAAATGAGCAGCAGTTTTCTGAAACCCCTGAGCGCTCAAGATGCGCTCGTTACCGCAACAGTGCTGCGGGCGGGCAAGACGATGGCTTTTGGTGAGATTGATTTGAGCGGCGCGCAAGATGGCAAAAGCGTCCATCGAGCAAGCATCACCTACGCGCTGCTCTAGCCCTTCAAACGATGCAGCACGCTTGTTTTTGATCGAAAACTGCCGCACCCCGGCATATCAACTAGCTTTTACGCTATGTTTTTTATAGTATGCAGTAAACACCTGAATCGCGGCGCGAGAATGCGAAAATACAGGGTTTGATTTAACACATTGACCGCATACATCATGGACGCAGAACACATCAACGCCATCGGCAGCAAACTCACCGACTTGGCCGCCCGCACGCTTGATCTTCGGGGGTATCTTTGACTACGAGAAAAAGTCTCACCGCCTCGATGAAGTCAATGCCGCGCTAGAAGATCCCACCGTCTGGAACGATCCGAAGAAAGCGCAAGAGCTGGGCAAAGAAAAGCGCCAGCTCGAAAACGTGGTGGGCAACCTCACCACCCTCGATCGTGATCTCAACGACAACACCGAGCTCTATGAAATGAGCAAGGAGGAAGGCGATCTGGCGGGCCTCAAAACCATTGCCGACGATACGGCACGCCTTGAATCCATCGTGAAAGACCTGGAATTCAAGCGCATGTTTAACCAGCCGGCGGACCCCAGCCACGCCTTCCTCGACATCCAAGCCGGCGCAGGCGGCACTGAAGCCTGCGATTGGGCGAGCATGCTGCTGCGTCAATACCTGCGCTATGCCGAGCGCAAAGGCTTCAAAGCCATCATCGACGAAGAAACGCCGGGCGACGTGGCCGGCATTCGCTCGGCCAGCATCAAGATCGAAGGCGACTACGCGTTTGGCCTGCTGCGCACCGAAACTGGCGTACACCGCCTCGTGCGCAAATCGCCGTTTGACTCCTCAGGCGGCCGCCACACGAGCTTTGCCAGCGTGTTCGTCTACCCCGAGGTGGACGACACAATTGAGATCGACATCAACCCCGCCGATGTGCGCACCGACACCTACCGCGCCTCAGGTGCCGGCGGCCAGCACATCAACAAAACGGATTCCGCCGTGCGTCTCACGCACATCCCGACCGGCATCGTCGTGACCTGCCAAGATTGCCGCAGCCAACACAGCAACCGCGACGTCGCTTGGAAGCGCCTGCGCTCGCGCCTGTATGAC
>JBJTSL010000105.1:0-4977 GCA_046076625.1 Allobrachymonas sp. | reverse complement strand
ATGAATGCTTGCCCGCGTTTGCGGCGATCATTTGTGTGGCTCACTTGAGCGGGCAAGGCCAGATTACCGATCCGCTCGCGCTCTGGGCACTCGCCGCGCGTTTGACTCAAAGCAGCATCCACTTGATTTCCACGCGCAACCGCGCCGTGATCATGCGCTTCAGCATGCTGATGGTGCAGTGGGTGATCGAGGCGTACTGGTTGGCGCGACTGATCAACGTTTGATGGGTGCGATCGGAAAGTCTGCGCTTTGCCACAGGTGGCGGCGGGATGAACCCGGACGGCTGTGACTTACATCGGCTTGATCGGCGCTTCCCAAAGACGCACCACACCCTCCAGGTCCACCTCAGCCGGTGGCATCGATGCCAAGGCATCGACGCTGCCGATGTAGAGGAAACCGACGAACTCGTCTTCCGGCTGCAGGCCTAGAGCCACCTTTACTTGCGGGTCGTGGCCATTGCTGCCTGTAAGCCACATAGCTCCATAGCCCAACGCATAGGCAGCCAGAAGCACGTTCTGCGCCGCCGCGGCTGCAGCAAGTAGTTGATCAACCGGACGGATTGCTTCGCGATCATGCCGGATTCTGGCGGCCACCACGATGACGAGTGGTGCGCGCAGCGGCTTGGCTCGCTCTTTGGCTAAATCTGCCTCCGATGCTGCAGGGTCGCGCTGGATTCGCGCCTGCGCAAACACCTCGCCAAGCCGAGCACGAGCGTCGCCCTGAACGACTACGAATTGCCAAGGCCGCAGCCGGCCATGGTCAGCGGCGCGCGCACCGGTGCGCAGCAAAGTATCGATTTGATCCGCTGTCGGGCCAGGTTCGTGCATCAGGCGTGGCGACACGGATCTGCGTGCGAGGAGAGCTTGGATTACTTCCATAGGGTTGTATTTCGTTGAGGTTCAATGAGCAGGTTCATTCCTGCAGAAAAAAGCAATAGCGCCATACCGGGAAGTATCACCAACATTGGGTCTTCAAACCAATAGGCTCGGTACTCAAACATCATGCTACCCCAGTCAGGCGCACCGCTGTCTGCCCCGAGACCCAAAAACGCCAGCGCTGAGTAGCCCAGCGCTAAATGCCCAACATGCCCCGCGATGTAGGTGAGCAAAGGCGGCAGCACGGCGGGCAGCAGATGCCATCTCGCGACATGCAGCTTGCTTGCGCCGAGAGCCCGGGCTGAGATGACATAGCCCTCGCGCTGAGCCTGCTGAGTGAGCCCATGCACAAGCAGAGCTGCGCTTCCCGTGGCGGCTATCCCTAAACCCAGCGCTATGCTGAAGACAGATGGGCCGAGAACGGCAACAACTAAGATCGCGATCACGATTTCTGGCACAAGGGCGAGTAGGTCTGCCAAGCGCATAGCCAGAAACCCTGCAGAATGAGGTGCGAGTGCTGAGAGCAGGCCGAGCAGCAAGCCACCAGTCAATGCCAAGGCGGCAGCCGAGAGCGCGGCGGACATTGCACGCCAGCCGCCTTCAGCCAGACGTGCAAACACATCGCGGCCTAGATGGTCGGCTCCCAACCAGTGCGCGGCGCTGGCTTGGGCATGCCTTTGTTCAAGCTGAACGGCATGGGGGTCGCCCGCACCGAAAGCACCCGCGAGCGACAGCGCGGCAACCAACACCAAGCACAAGGTTGCGATGAGGCTGCGCATGCGACGATTCTCGGATCGAGCCGGTTGCGGAATAAATTTGCCAGCGCCTGCACCGCGACCATCGTCAACGCGACGACCATCATGTAGGCGCTGAGCACTGGATGGTCGCGGCTAGCGACACTTTCAATGACCAGCTGGCTCACGCCTGGTATGGCAAATGCAATCTCAACGACTGCCGTGCCGCCAATCACCCATGCCATTTGCGGCACCAATGCAGAAAGAAGAGTGCCGAAGGCATGTGGCCCTGCGTGCCGGCGCAGCGCAAGGGCCTGTGACAGGCCTTTCGCGCGCGCGGTGAGCATGAAGGGCTGCGACGAAGCGTCGAGAAGCGCGTGCCGCACGATGCGCGCCAAAGGCGCCGCGGCATAGAACGCAACCAGCAGCATGGGCAGGAGCACGCGCTCGAATGGGTTGCCCGTGTAGATAGGGATGAGCTGCCACCGCGCCGATACGAGCCAAGCCAACACGACGGCCAGCACAAAGGCTGGCAGCGTTTGCGAAATGACGACGAATCCCCGCGTGATGAAGTCAATCCACCCGCCTGGCTGGTAGGCCGCAGCATAGCCAAGCGGCGCGGACAGAAGCGTTGCCAGAAGCAGCCCGCCCAGGCCAATCGCGACGGACCAAGGAAGACGCGGCGCGAGTTCATCCGCCACGGGGCGGCCCGTGCGTAGCGACGTCCCCCAATCTCCGTTAGCGATATTTCGCAGGAAGCTTAGGTAACGCTCTAGCCAAGAACGATCGAGACCCCACGCGGCATTGAGTGCACGCAAGTTCTCTGCGCTCGCGCTTTGTGATTGCTCCTGTAGCGCGATGCGAGCTGGATCACCCGGCATCCAGGCGGGCAGAGTAAAGGCGACTAAGCTGACCAGCCATAGCACGAAGATGAGTCGCCACTGCGAACGCAGCATGGCTCAAGCGGCGCGAAACGCTAGACCCATAGCGAAAACGCAATCGGCACGGGCCTGCATCACGGTTTGGCTGCGAAATCAGCGCGGATGATGTTGTAGTCGGAGCCCCAAGCCTCGTAGCCAGCAAGTCGCGAACTCAGCCCCACGTTCCAAGCGGGCGTGAGGAGATAGCTCACAGGCATCTCTTCGGCGATGGCGCGCTGGATGGCCTCGGCTGACGTGACCCGCTGAGCCTGCGACTCGGCGCGCCCGAGCTGGTCGAGGAGTTTGTCGACTTCTGGAGAGGCGATACCAGAGCTGTTGTTGCCGGCTCCCGTGCGGAAAAAGGCGTTGAGGAAGAAAGCGGGGTCGCCGGCGGGTAGCGTATGCTGAGCCCAAAGCAACAGATCAAAGTCGCCACTACTGGTGACGGTTGATACCTGATCCACCACGCGGGTCTGAATGTCGAGGCCGAGTGCTGCCAAGCGAGCTCGGATCACCGGTTGCATGGTCACCAAATCAGGCCGCTGGGGATAGGCCACCAGCACCAAGCGGAGCGGCTGGCCATCCTTCATTCGGCGGCCATCGGTGCCGCGTTTCCAACCCGCTTCATCAAGCAGCTTGGAGGCTGCATTGGCGTCATGACGAGCGGCCTCGCGCAGCACGAACGGTGATGTGGATGGGAAGGCGCCTGCGGCGGGCTCACCGCCTCGCACAGCTTGCGCGATCTCACGGCGGTCCAAGGCCAAATCGAGCGCCTTGCGCACGCGGCGATCAGCGAGCGCTGGCTTGCGGGTGTTGTACCACATCATGTATTGATAGCCCACAAGGAAGGTCTGCACACTGAGACCATCACGCGAGCGGATGCGCGGCACGGCCTCGACGGGCAAATTGAAGGCCATATCAATCTCACGACCCTCAAGCGCGACGGCCATGGATGCACCATCTGGGAAGCGTTTAATCGTCATGGGCTGGCGCTTTGCTGCGCCAGTGTAGTGAGAGCTCGGCACGAGATCGATCCCATCGCCAGCACGGAACGCAGAGATTGCATAGGGGCCAGTAAAGACCGGCCGATCAGCCATTCGATATACGGCGAAGGGCCACTCTGCCAACACTGTCGCCATCACGGGCGTGGGGCGCTCGCTACGAATCCGCAGCCGCAGTTCATCCTGAGCTTGCAGCGTCATGCGGCCTACGGACGCGCGCGCAGCGGCATTCTTTTCGTTGGTTCGGGCGAGTGCTGCGGCCACTTCTGCAGCCGTGACCACTTGACCATCTGAGAATCGACGACCTGGTTGCAGGGTGATGTCCCACGTCAATTCATCGACCCGCTTGATGTCTTGAGCCAACTGACCGATCACTCGACCATCGCGAGCGACGGTGAACAGTTTCTCGGCAACGCCGTGCGTGGCCAAAGCCCAAGCGGCACTGCCCTCTGCAGGGTCAATCGAGCCCGCCATGAAGGTTTGTCCGATCACGAGGCGAGACTGGGCGACAGAAGTGCCGATGGCACCCAGTGCTCCAATCAAGAAAAGGGAGACTAGCGCAGCACGACGCCCTGCAGAAAGGATGGTTTTGGAAAAGGACATAGAACGGGGACTTTCGAAGAATAAGTTGGCCTTTGGCCAAAAGCATGGCAAATAGCACTCAGGAGGTTGCTCGGGCGGAGTTGCCAGTGGCTGCGCAATCTGAACAGACGCCGCGCATAGTGACATCCATGCTCAGCCCTTTGTAGCCAAGCGCCTGCAGCGCGGTTAGCGCGGTTTGCGCGGCCTTCTCCAAATCGTTCGCACTTGCCTTGAGTGCTCCGGCCAGTGGACTTTCTCTATGGCAGCTCTGGCACTCGAAATGAGGTATCGCGTGCACACTGGCAGGCATGGCTTGGTACCGTCGGTTACGCTGAGTATCGACACGGCACAACAGCAGTCCGACCTGCGTCAATCGATCTATCAAACGGTACAAGGTCACGCGATCCAGCGCATCCTTCGCTTCGTGTTGTAGCGCGATGAGCAACTGCGCATGCGTGAAACTGTTTTGCGGGTGCGCCAGCAAAAACGTCAGCACCTGGCGTGCAGCTTGCGTACGCCGCAAACCATGAGCGATGAGCAAGTCATCAACTGCTGCGGTGGCGGCTGCCGCTTGTTTTGGTGTCGAGTCTTGTGGCGAGGGCATATTAGGCGCCTATCAAAAATTTATCGCAACTATGTTGCATTATAATAAATGCAACTCTTATCGCAACTGTGTTGCATTATAATAAATGCAACTCAATTGCGATAAAGTATTTTTTGCGCATCGAATTGAAGCTTCATCACGCGCAATCTGACCTACCAACCACTCGCTTACTGCGAGTCCTGAGAGACGCCTCATGCCTGGCACCACCGTCCTACGTTTGCCGCCCACTTTTTTGTCAGGCTTCTTCGGCGCAGGCACGAC
>JBJTSL010000104.1:0-4071 GCA_046076625.1 Allobrachymonas sp. | reverse complement strand
CATTCATCGCAGCTGAGCCGAAGAACTGCCCTGATTTTGAGGCGTAAAAAAGCGAAGACCTTGGTCTTTGCGCTCTCATTAAGACGCAGTGCGCCCCACCATCCGATATAGCTCGCCAAGTGGCACGATACGGCAATGCAGCGGGAGGATGTTGTCTACCTTCAGGCCAAGGCGCTCGATATTGGCGATCAGACTCAGGTGATTGCCGTTGGGCTTAGCAGGTGGCGCTGAATTGGGTGCACCCGGTGTGAAGGCATCGGCTTGGATGAGCAGCTTCTCTTCGGGCAGATAAACCATATTGAAGCCCATGGCATGCACATTGGCGGTGATGGCGTGGAGTTCGACGCTGCGCTGGCCATCGGTGAAGACGCGGCGGCTATCGTAGCCTTCTACTTTCGCAGTTCGGCCAGATTTGCTGAGCATGTCGGGTGCAATGGTGTTGGGCGTGGCGAAGGCTTTTTGGAAGAAGCTAACTCCGGGCATGCTGGTGATCAAGGTCGCGCCGTCGGCCACCGCTGCACGCAAGCCGCCTGCGTGATCAAAGTGATGATGCGAATTGACCACAAAGCGAATCGGCTTGTTAGGCACTAAGCGCTTGACTTCGGAAAGCACAGCAGCTGCGCGGCCATCATAGAGCGGGCTTTCCACCAAAATCACATGATCGTTCATCTCAATGGCCACGCTGTTGTGTGAACCACCTGCAATGAACCATACGCCGGGCGCTGCTACCTCACTTGTAGCGCGTTCAGCAAAGCCGCGCACGAGATCGGTGGCGGCAATCGCCACAGGCGCATTGAGCTGCACCTCGCTCACCTGAAGATTGAGCACCTGTGTGCCTTCCTGCGTTTGGCGAATGCGCATAGGGAACTGCGCAGCGCCTTGGGCTTTGTAATCGCTGTAAGTGGTGACTACGGCGCTTTCGCCCATCACGGGATGCGGCATGCGCGACTCCACTTTCTCTACCAAGCCTTGCGCATTGATAAAGGCTTTGGCGGTGAAGCGGCCGGGCTCAGAGAATGAGAGAACAGAATACTTCTGGCCGTTATCCGTGGCTTCCATTGCGCTGGCTTTGTTCTTCGCCGCCGCTTTCAGCACGCCATGTGGTGAAGTCCACAGATCGTGAATGCGCGCATCCAGCGCCACAGGCGAAGCCACTTGCGCAGGGCCGACCATGTTCCAAGCAAGCGTGCCTTGCAACACGGCTGTTGCGCGCTGTTCGCCTTCGCCCATGAGCGGCAAAGCGCCGCCGCCATTGGGCTCGCTGCGGCTGCGGGCAAATTCTTCGCGCATCGCAGCGGCATCGTAGTCATAAGTGCGGGAGAAGCTGCTGAAAGCCACCGTAGGCCATTGGGTATCAGGCAGATAAGCTTGCCCATACACAGAGCCCGTGCCGCTGGCAGCAAAGCGCAAGGTTTTCACAGCATCTGCGCCCATGGCGCTATTCGCTCGGCTAAGCACCGCGTTGGCATCGAGCTGGGTGGTGGCGCAAGAGGTGAGCCAGAGGGTAGAGGTGGTGGCCAAAATGGCCACGAGCGCTTGGCGGCGAGCTTTCATGGTTGTCTCCTTGTATTGAAAGTCAAAAGAGGATTCAAAAGCCAAGGAAAAAGTTCCGCCGCTCGTGGAAAACCTTGCTCAGTTTTTACGTGGGATAGCGCTGGGTCGTCTCTTCCACCATGGCACTGCGCGAAGTCATTTGGCTGCCTGCAAACCAGATTTCTTTGACTTCACCTTTTGAATTACGAACGCGGCGCACGCGCTCGCCGGGGCTAAAAAATGCGGAGCTAGTGGCGATCAGGGCTTGGTCTTTTCTGATGCCTTTGCCGCTCAACTGGAGCACGGTTTCTACACCGTCAAACGGTTTCCACTGCACGGGCGAGACAGCGAACACGTGATCGCCTATGGGCACCAGGTCGGTCACTGCGAAGATATTCCACCAGCGACCCCTCCAGCTCGCAGATTTTTCGGTGGGCGAACCGTGCTTTTCAAAAGTCTGCAAGATGCTCAGAATACCATCCACCCAAGGGAATGCGAAACCATCGGAGGCGTTGGTGAGAACACTGATGGTGTAACCGCTTTGAAGGAAGTGGCTGGTGCGTGAGATGAAGCCTTGCAGGCTGCCCGTGTGGCCAAACCATTCGCTCGCAGCTTGGCCACTCATCATCGTGCCAAGGCCATAGTGAAAATCTTGCAGATTGATGGGATCACGCCAGCGGCGATGCAGCATTTCGCGACGGCTCTCGCAGCTCAAAATACTGTTCTTCGCGTTGGGCGCAAGTTGGGCGAAGAAACGCGCTGTGTCAGCCGCAGTGGCCACAAATCCGCCAGCGGCTGCAATCGCATTCGCTGGCTGATTGCCGGGGATGATCAGGCGCTTGCCAAACGGAAACTCTGCGCTGTGGCCGCTGGGGAAGGGCGCTTTGCTGGAAAGCAGCGGCATATCGGGTGCGATATGCTTCAATCCAGTGGGTTTGAGCACATGCTGCATCATCCAATCGGCATAGGACTCTCCAGTGATTTGCTCAATCAGCAGGCCGAGTAGGGCGTAACCATGGTTGGAATATTTGAGCTGCAAGCCCGCTTGCAAAGGCTGGGGCTGCGCCAACTCTTTCATCACGGCTTTGGCGTCGAGGAATGGATGTGCATCACGAAACTGGCCATTGTCTGCGCCATCGCGTGTGATGCCTGCGCCATGCGAGAGGATGTGGGAAATTCGCACTTTGGCCAGTTGCTTGTCCAAGCCTTTGATGTATTTTCCAATCGGGCTATCCAAATTGAGCTTTCCTTGCTCCCGCAGCAGCATGATGCCGGCGGCGGTGAAGGTTTTGGAATGGGAGGCAATGCGGAAATGGTGCTTGGGCGTGAGCTTATCGCCAGTGTAAATATTGGCCATGCCATAAGCGCGTTCAGCAATCAGCTGGCCATCTTTGCAAATGGCCACCGAGCAGCCCGGCTGCTTGTAGCGCTCAATCTGAAAGCTCATCCAATTGTCGAGATACTCAAGTGCGTAGGGAAGCCAAGGGAGTTTGCTTTTCATAGAGACGTGCTTAGCTTAGGGTTTGTGGGGGGCGGTATTTTGCAATGAGTCTAGTATCGTGAGTCTCATTGTAAATTTCAGCAGGCTGTCAGCATGACACAACTCCCTCTTTTCCCCCGCCGCAAGCTCCTCATCGCAGGCAGCTTTGCCGCTTCCTCTTTGGCTTTGCCAACAGCCATCGCCCAGCAGCCTAAATGGCCGCAAAAACCGATTCGCATCATCGTCGCCTTCCCGCCAGGTGGCCTCACCGATGCCTATGCGCGGCTCTATGCCGAGCAGCTCACCGCCAAATTCGGCATTCAAGCCATCGTGGAAAACAAACCCGGCGCGGGTGCGATCATTGCGATTGATGCGGTCGCCAAATCGCCTGCGGATGGCTACCCCTTACTCATGACCACATCGGGCACGGTATGGCAAAACCGCGTGCTTTACAACAAGCTGCCCTACAACCTCGACAAAGACATCACGCCCGTTGCCTTCTTCCCCTCCGGCCCGCTGATCGTTGGCGTGCCAGAAAAGATAGGCGTGCGCACTTTCCGTGAGCTGGTGGTGTATGCCAAGCAAAACCCTGTCAACATGGGCAGCTACGCCCCCGGCGCGTATCCCAATATGGTGGCTGATCAAACCAATCGTAGCGAAGGCACGAAAATCCAAACCATCAACTACCGGGGCGAAGCCCCGATGTGGGTGGATTTGGCGGGCGGCCAAGTGCAGGTGGCGATTGGCAGCTACCAATCGTTTTCCACCGTGCAGCAGCGCGGCGTGCGCGCTATCGGTGTCACAGGCAGCTACCGAAGCCCCAAGCTCCCCGATGTACCCACGCTCACCGAGCAGGGCGTGCAAGGCCGCTTGGTCACGCTCGAAGGCGGCCTGCCGCTCATGGCTCCCTCTGGAACGCCTGAGGCCGTCTTGCAAGCGCTCTCGCAAGTGGTTGTGGAAGGCGCTAACACGCCTCGCGCCGCCCAACTGCGCGAGACTTTCGCGATTCCCAACAAACCGAAGAACTTAAAAGACACCCGCGCCGATTGGGAGCGCGA
>JBJTSL010000103.1:0-2165 GCA_046076625.1 Allobrachymonas sp. | reverse complement strand
CCTTGATTGGCGTGCCGCCCGGTGGCTGGTTTGGCGAAGGCACGGTGCTCAAGCAGGAAAACTACCGCTACAACATCCAAGCCCTGCGCCCCAGCGTGGTTGCGGGCATTCCAGTGGAGACCTTTCATTGGCTGCTGGATCAGAGTATTGCGTTCAACCGCTTTGTGATGAACCAACTCAATGAGCGCGTGGGTCAATTCATCGCCGCGCGCGCGAGCGACCGCATGACGCACCCGGAGGCGCGCGTGGCATCTGGCTTGGCAGGTTTGTTCAACCCCATTCTCTATCCCGGCACGAGCAGCGTGCTGCGCAT
Source organism: Allobrachymonas sp. (assembly GCA_046076625.1). Classification (GTDB taxonomy): domain Bacteria; phylum Pseudomonadota; class Gammaproteobacteria; order Burkholderiales; family Burkholderiaceae_C; genus JANMDU01. The sequence continues at coordinate 1,852 of JBJTSL010000103.1, read as the reverse complement.
TACGCAGCAGGAATTGGCTAATTTGGTGGGGCTGTCCCGCCAGCGCGTGAACCAAGCGCTCAGCGAATTGGAGCGGCGCGAGCTCATCAAAATTGAGTATGGTGGCCTGCGGGTGAATGATTTGGTTGCGCTGCGCAAGGCCTTTGCATGAGTGATGCCAAGCCTCCTTTAGCAAAGCCCACGGTTGTGAAGGCCGTACGCGCTGTCAAAGCTGCAACCGCCCCCGTCGCGCCGATTCGTCTGAACAAACGCATGGCCGATTTGGGGCTGTGCTCGCGACGCGAAGCCGATGACTGGATTGAGCAGGGCTGGGTCAAGGTCAATGGCCAGGTGGCGCTCATGGGCACCAAGGTGCTGCCGCAAGACCGCGTTGAGGTAGACAAACGTGCCGCCGCCGCGCAGAGCAGCCAAGTGACGATTTTGCTGAACAAGCCAATCGGTTATGTGAGCGGGCAAGCCGAAGACGGGCATCAACCCGCAGCAAGCCTGATTGCTTCGGGCACCCATTGGCAAGGCGACAGCAGCCGCTTGCGCTTTGCGCGCGATCAGTTGCGCGGGCTTGCTCCTGCGGGGCGTTTGGACATTGACTCCACCGGCCTCCTCGTGCTGACGCAAGATGGCCGCGTGGCGCGCCAGCTCATTGGCGAGGATTCCGACATGGAAAAGGAATACCTCGTGCGAGTGATCATTGGAAGCAAAGCCGGGCCTGCGCAGCAAAATGTGCAGGCGCAGCTTCCCCTGGAGAAACTCAATTTGCTGCGTTTTGGTCTGTCGCTGGATGGGCAGGCTTTGAAGCGCGCACAGGTCGATTGGCAGAACCCCGAGCAACTGCGCTTTGTGCTCAAAGAAGGCAAAAAACGCCAGATTCGCCGCATGTGCGAAGCGGTGGGGCTGCACGTCATTTCCCTCAAGCGCGTGCGCATCGGGCGCGTGATGCTCGGGCAGTTGCCAATGGGGCAATGGCGGTACTTGGGGCCGGGTGAGTCGTTTTGATACGCTACCGATTTGGTAGCAATTGACGCAGATTTGATGCCGTGGGGGGGCATGAAACCATCCACCCTAGGCGTTCTGTCCGGCATCTGGCCGAAAGATTCTGCGGCCCAGCCTCCTAGCTGGCCAAAGTAAATCCCTTGCCGCGCCCGCGCCCAAGCAAGCTCACAAGCTGAGGCAAAGCTTCTTGCAGGGAAGCTTTTAAAGTGTGCGGCGGATTGATGATGAACATACCGCTCGCCCGCAGGCCAACGAGTTTGCTCGGCTTCTCGCCGAGCGCATGCTTAGGCGGCTCTTGGCCGATATTGAATGTGGCTTGCAACCAAGGTCGCTTGGCTTGCGTGGCCATCGTCTTGAGCTTTTTGGGCAGGCTATGCGCTTCCGGGCGCGGAATGATCGGATACCACACTGCGTAGCAGCCTGTAGGGAAACGCCGCAAAGCCTCTTGTATGCAGGCACTCACTTGCGCGTAATCGCTTTTCATTTCGTAGCTGGGATCCATCAGCACCAAGGCGCGTTTGTTGGGCGGCGGCAGTAAAGTCTTGAGCTTTTCGAAACCATTGGCGCAATCCACCGTCACCATGCGCCCCGCATCCAGCTGTTTCACATGGCCGGAAAGTGAGCGGTAATCGGTGGGGTGCAACTCAAACAGCTTGAGTTTGTCAGCTTCGGGGCGCAACAGGCTGTGGATCAGCAGCGGCGAGCCTGGATAAACGCGCGAGGCCGTGGCGTCGGTATTGAAACTCGCCAACGCATCCAGGTAATTCTGCAAAGCAGATGCTATAGATTGGATAGCACTCTGCGTAGATTCTTTGGCGGCGAGTGGCTGTTTTTGCTCTAAATTTGAGCCTAAAAACAGCTT
>JBJTSL010000102.1:0-5623 GCA_046076625.1 Allobrachymonas sp. | reverse complement strand
ACGCGCTTGGCAGGATCTACAAGAGTGCCGCGTTTGCGGCGGCGGCGCTTTTCTGTGGCGCAGGTTTGATCGTAGATGATTGCTGTGGAGCCACTTGAAACGGAATTCGGCCGCAAACGCACGATCAATCAAAGCACTTGCAACAAAGATTTTTCCTGCGTCAAAGGCTTCTGCCCTAGCTTCGTCACGGTGGAGGGTCAGCTTAAGAAAAAATCCAAAACAGGCAAAGCCAATCCGTTTGAGCTGGGCGCACTGCCGGAGCCAACGCTTGCATCCATACCCAGCGGCACTGCCTGGGGCATCGTCGTCGCAGGCGTCGGCGGCACAGGCGTGATCACCATCGGCCAGCTCCTCGGTATGGCCGCGCACATGGAAGGTAAAGGCATCGTCACCCAAGATGCCGCCGGCCTCGCGCAAAAAGGCGGCAATACGTGGAGCCATGTGCTCTTGGCCAACACGCAAGCCGACATCGCCACCACGCGCGTCGCCACGGCCAGCGCCGATTTGATCCTAGGCTGTGATCCAATGGTCGCGGCCAGCAAAGAAACGCTGGCGCGAATGCAGCTCGGCCGCACGCATGTCGCGCTTAACGCACATGGCTCGCCCACTGCCAGCTTCGTTCTGAACGGCAATTGGCAAAACCCCTCCGAGCGCTGCGCCGCTGCGATTGCAGAAGCCGTCGGCGCACAAGGCATTGGTGCATTCAACGCCGAGGCAGCCGCGAGTAAACTCATGGGCGACACACTGTACACCAACCCCATGATGCTTGGCTTCGCATGGCAAAAAGGCTGGATTCCGTTAGAAAAAGTTTCGCTCATCCGAGCCATCGAATTGAACGCAGTCGCCATCGATCAAAACAAAGCCGCCTTCGAATGGGGCCGCCGCGCCGCCCATGATTGGGCAAGCGTCGAAAAACTCTTGTCGCCCGCGCAAACCATCGAGTTCAAAAAGAAAGACAGTCTGCAAGACATGATCACCAAGCGCGTCGAGTTCTTAACGAGCTACCAAAACGCCGCGTACTCGCAAGAATACAAAGCCTTCGTCGAGAAAGTAAGCGCCGCAGGCAACACGCAATTGACCGAAGCGGTCACCAAATACCTCTTCAAACTCATGGCCTACAAAGACGAATACGAAGTCGCCCGCCTGCACACCGACGCTGCGTTTCACGACACAGTCAAAACCATGTTCGAAGGCGAAGTCAAACTCAGCTACCACCTCGCCCCGCCTCTGCTTGCAAAGAAAAACAGCAAAGGCGAATTGCAAAAGCAACCCTACGGCGCATGGATGCTCACCGCATTCAAATTGCTCGCCAAAATGAAAGCCTTGCGCGGCACGGCTTTCGACATCTTCGGCAAAACCGAAGAGCGAAAAATGGAGCGCTCCTTGATCACCGAATACCGCAACAGCATTGAAAAGCTCTTGCCAAGTCTCAACGCATCCAACGCAGCCACAGCGTTAGAGATCGCCCGCATCCCCGAGCAAATCAAAGGCTTCGGGCATGTGAAAGAGCGCAATGTGGCGGCTGCGCGTGCGAAGTGGAGCAAGTTGGAGGCGGAGTTCTTATCTGCACCATTGGCCAAGGCTGCTTGATTCTCTCGCGCATACCGTTCGGGCTGAGCTTGGCCTGTCCTGAGCTTGTCGAAGGATCGAAGCCTGAGCGTCAGTTTCACACAACCCGCTCGCCTGCTACGGGACGTGCCCGAAAAAGCCGAGGCCTTTCTTCGTGTGGCGCTCCTACCCGCAAGCGACGAGCTGCCACCTCTTGTAGCGATCATTGCGTGATTGGCCGCGCCCAACCAGCGAAAGCCTTCGTTTTTTCAGACCCATCCCGTAGCGGATTGGCTTGATTGGCGCGTTGTTGCAGGCATATTCCTCAAGTTTTTCAAGTATTTTGGGCACTTTGCCGGCGTATTTATTGCGCAAGATGCTATTGATTTTATAGCGAATTCCGACGCAAAGAACAATATGTTCGGTACTCGACTACCGACCGTTATCAGCTTAATCGCAAGGCTTTTCTGAACGATAGCTTGACAAGCTATTCGGCATCAGCTCACGCAATCTGCGTTGTGGATCACGCAAAGTGATGCCGGTTAGCAATATCGGTAAGCCTTCTGAGGTGGTTTTGTAGTTTTCATCGATTTGAGCTAGCCGTAAGCAGCTGACAGCATGCTTCTCTTCAGAAGTCAACATCATGTCCATGCGATTGAAGTTATTCAGCGCACGATCACGCCCCTGCGTAGTACGCGCACCTATCCAACCAAGCGCAAAACTTGCTTGCGCAAGTACTTTGTCATTGCCCCGTCGTATCAGTCCATCTCGGTGCATGACACCCAAAGCGTTTGCGCCCTCGTAGTCTGCCAATTGAAATGCTGCATAAAACCAGCGATAAGCCTGCAGAATATCCTTGGGAAGCAAGTCACCATTCAGATAAGAAATGCCGATTGTTTGAGCAGCCTTACCATCGCCTTGCAAAGCAAGATGACGATGCGCGGCCAAAAACCCGCTGGCATCTCTTGCTTTCTGCGCTGCATCTGCCGCAATCATGCTTGCGACCATTTGACTTGCAGCGAGTTGTGAGTCAGTGACTCCAAAGCGCAAATTAGAAGGAACTTGATAGGCAGAGCTACTTTTGTATTCTCTAAGCGTTTGCGAGAACTCGGAAAATTGCGAGAAACCCGGTTGTTTGCCGATATGAGCGAAATCTAATTCTGTTTGCGTAAAAAACGATAGTGCGCGACCACAGCTAGCAGCATCTGGCAGTTGTTGAGCAAAAGCTGCGCGGGCATTCTCTAACAGCGCTTTGCTCGATTCTTGCAGAAAAGCTTGCTGTGCTGCATTGGCCAATTGTGGATTTTGCGAACGCAATTGCACCAAGTATTGATTTAACCAGACCAGCGCGGCTTCTATTTCAGCGAAGTTTCTTCCATACCAAGCTTTGACAATTGTCAATGGGTCAGGATTGGCTTGCGAAAGATGCGGCATGCATTCTCGCACCAAGCTAAATGCAAACTGTTCGCGCACAGACACGAAAACCGTGGCCGCATTGCGTTTCTCAATGATTTCTAGGCTTGGTAGCGATGATTGCGCCCACGTTATTGGGCTTGTAATAAAACCAGTGACTACGACAGCAAGGTGAAGGATTGCTTTCTTCATAAATGTTTCCAGTATGTTTAATCCAAAATATGCTTCACAAAAATCTCAAATGCAGACAAGGTTGTGCCCACTGGCAGCATTTCGATGAATGCGCCACCGACAGGTTTACTTCTTCCCATACGCCGCATCATGATCCGGCGGAATCGCGATGAAGCACATGAAGTTGCCTTTTCTATACGCTACTGCGCGGCGTGACTGCGTGATGCGCAAGGAGTAGATGGCTTCAATGCCTTGTGGGGGAGCAATCGTGTAGATTTTTTCCCATTTCAAACCCTGATCACGATAGACCTGCTGCCAGTCCATCTGAATGATTTTTTGCAGCGTGTTGAGTGCTTCGTTGCGCAGGGTTTTGTCTAGGCTCAGCAAGTTACGCTGGAAGCTTGGCGCGTTGAGGTCGAGCAGGACGTTTTGCGGTGCGTTGCTGCGTGTGGCCATCGATCATATCTCCAAAGATTTGATGTGGGTCGGTGGCTCGTGGCTCATTCTGCGCAAAATAGCGCAGCCCCTCTTGGATGGAAGCTTGTGCTTCTGGCGTATGCAACCAGAGCTCGTTGTCTGGAATCACACGAGCAGTGCGCACCAACCAAACGCCGGGTTCACGCTCTTCGACAAGAACCTGAAGCCCTGCGTTTTCTTTGCCAAGTGAGATTTGGCCGTTGATGCCAACGACTTTGACACTGGTCTTTGTTTCATTAAACAATGCGTTCATGAGGTTACCAATCCTTGAGCATTCTCCAGTCGCGCCTGGATACCGCGGGTGTAAGTTGTGAGTTGAAACAAAACTTGACGCCTAGTTTAGCATGTTTAGGAAAATACGATTTTCCTATTAAAAGCGAAATGGGGATGAGCCAACCACCTTTACCCGCTCCGTGATGGGACTGAAAAAACGAAGGCTTTCCTCGTCGAGCGCGGCCAGCCAAGGCCATCACGCTACAAAAGATTGCAGCTCAGAGCTAGCGGGTAGGAGTGCCGAGAAGGAAAGCCCTCGGCTTTTCGGGCACGTTACGGGGCAGGCGAGCGGGTTGCGTGAAGTCTGCACTAGGCTTCGACAGGCTCAGCCCGAACGGAATGGATGGCCGAATATCAACCAGCAGCCCGTTTCCCCAAAATCTCACACGCTGGCAAGGTTTTGCCTTCTAGGACTTCTAGGAACGCGCCGCCGCCGGTGGAGATGTAGCTGACTTGTTGTTCTATGCCGTATTTGGCGATGGCTGCGAGGGTGTCGCCGCCGCCTGCGATGCTGAAGGCGCTTGATTCGGCGATAGCAGTGGCGATGGCTTTAGTGCCGCCTGCGAATGCGTCGAACTCGAAGACGCCGACGGGGCCGTTCCAGACGATGGTGCCGGCGGCTTTGAGTTTGTCGGCCAAGAGTTTCGCGGTTTGGGGGCCGATGTCTAGGATGAGGTCGTCGTCCGCTACGTCTGTGGCGGCTTTGATTGTTGCGGAGGCATCGGCTGCGAAGGTTTTGGCGCAGACAACATCGAGTGGAATAGGCACTTCTGCACCACGCGCTTTCATCGCTTGGATGACGGCTTTGGCGCTATCGAGTAAATCTGGTTCGGCCAAGGATTTGCCGATTTTCAGGCCTGCTGCGAGCATGAAGGTGTTGGCGATGCCGCCACCGACGATCAGGCCATCGACTTTGGCAGACAAAGCTTGCAGGATGGTGAGCTTGGTGGAAACCTTGCTGCCGGCAACGATGGCAACGAGTGGGCGCTTTGGGTTGGCCAAGGCTTTGCTGATCGCGTCCATTTCCGCTGCGAGCAATGGCCCGGCGCAGGCGATTTTTGCGAATTGGGCGATGCCGTAGGTAGAGGCTTCTGCGCGGTGGGCGGTGCCGAAGGCATCATGGACGAAGATGCCGCACAGCTGCGCCATTTTTTGCGCAAGCTCGGGGGCTTTTTTCTTTTCGCCTTTATTGACGCGGCAGTTTTCAAGCAAGACAACTTCGCCGGGGTTCACTACGACGCCTTCCACCCAGTTGGAGACGAGCTTGACCGGTTTGCCCAGCAACTCGCTCATGCGCGCGGCGACGGGTGTCAGGCTGTCTTCGGGCTTGAACTCGCCTTCCGTAGGGCGGCCAAGGTGGGAGGTGACCATCACAGCTGCACCAGCGTTCAAGGCCATTTCAATGCAAGGGATGCTGGCGCGGATGCGGGTGTCTTCAGTGATCTTTCCGGCGTCGTTTTGCGGGACGTTGAGATCGGCGCGGATGAAGACGCGTTTGCCAGTGGCTTGGCCTGAAGAGCAGAGATCGGAGAAGCGGATGAATTGCATGATGAGTGAAGTCACAAAGACATTTTTTGAACGCAGAGGACGCGAAGGTTACGCAGAAGGCGCAGAAAAGAAACAGCCAAAATTTGGTTTTCTCTTTTGCGACCTCTGCGAAGTTTTCGCGCCCTCTGCGTTCAAAGGATTTTGGTATTTAAAACCCTAAGATTGTAGGTCGCCCACAAGACACCCAAGAACG
>JBJTSL010000101.1:0-3595 GCA_046076625.1 Allobrachymonas sp. | reverse complement strand
AAGCTTTGCGTGCGCTCGGTGTGGAGTTTGTGGAGACAGCGGCCGCGCATACCGAGCAACGCGGTGCGATCACGAAAACCTATCTTGGCGGCGTGGTGTTTGAATTAGTCCACAGTACCAAGTGAGTTGATCATGAAACTCATGCGCGAATTCGGAATGGATACGATCAGCTTGGCTGGGCCGATAGAGGTCAAGCTCGCGGCGATGAAAGCTGCAGGCTTTGAGCAAGTGATGCTCAAGCACAATGATTTGGTGGGACACGCGGGCGGCTTGCAAGTGGCTGTGGATGCTTGCCGCGCCAGCGGCTTGCGGCCTACGGGCTTTCAGTGTTGCGCGATTTTGAAGGTTTAAGCGGCCATCTGCACGATTACAAGGTGGACATTGCCAAAAGCATGCTGAGCATGGCTTCTCAACTGGGCGCAAAAGTGCTGCTCGCCTGCTCATCGACTTCGGCGCATGCGACGCAAGACTTGGATGCCATTGCCAAAGACCTTCGCAAGCTCGCGATGCTGGCGATACATTTTGGTATCAAGATCGCTTATGAGGCACTCAGCTGGGGGCGCACCATCAATGAAATGCCGCAAAGCTGGGATGTGGTCTGCCGCGCCGATATGCCCAACCTCGGAATTTGTGTGGACTCCTATCACGTGCTTGCTGCCAAGACATCCCCTGAAGAAATCGATTATCTTGATGCTTCCAAAATTTTCCTTGTGCAACTCGCTGATTTCGTGTGGGAAGAGACGAAAAGCTTTGAAGAGCGGATGACTACAGCGCGCACTTTCCGCGTATTTCCAAGGGAGGGTGTACACAATGAGGCTTTGGTCGACATCGTGCTGCGACTGGATAAAATTGGCTACCGGGGCGATTACAGCTTTGAAGTGGTCAACGATGATTATGTGAACTTGCCGCTGGAGCTGGTGTGTCAGCGGGCGAAGAAAAGCGCACTCTGGCTGGCACAAGACGTGCTGCGTCGCTCGACGCCGCTTCCGGGTGCGATGCGTTTACAAACCGCTGGATAAGATTACTATCGATTCAGTAGCACTTCGCGAAGATTCTATGCCGGCAATCCACTTATTTGATTTCAAAAATGGACTCTGGTGAAGCCTGATGGACTTTTCTCTTTCTCATGATCAAAAACTGCTGATTGACACGATTGCTAAATTTGTGGCGCGCGAGCTGGCACCTTTGGAGCAAGCCGTAGAAGATTGCGGCACCTTGAGCAACGCGGATGCAAAACGCATTCATGAAGCTTCTAAAGCGCTGGGTTTGTATGCGCTAAACATGCCTGAGGCTTTGGGAGGCGGTGGTCTGAATCACGTTGATCGCATGCTCTGTGAGGAGCAGTTTGGCCATACGAGCGATATCTTGATTCGCCGCGCGTTTGGCAATGTGTATGAAGCCTTGCTTGCTTGCGATGCAGCACAAACCGAGCGTTGGCTGAGGCCCTGCATTCGCGGGGAGCGCGTCGCCTCGATTGCGATTACCGAGCCGGGCGCTGGAAGCGATGCGCAAGGCATCAAGACGCGAGCCGACCGGCAAGCCGATGGCTCTTGGCTGCTGAGCGGCTCTAAGCATTTCATCAGCGATGGCGAGGTGAGTGATTTTTTCATCGTCTTTGCCAAAACAGGTGAGAAAGAAATCTCGCTGTTTCTTGTCGATAAAGGCTTGCGCGGATTCACCGTGGGCAAAGATCAAAAAATGATGGGGCTGCGCGGCACATCGCACAACGAGCTGTGGTTTGACCAAGTGCGCCTTGAGCCTTTGGCCATGCTGGGCGAGCGCGGGCAGGGCTTCAAGATGGCGATGCAGGTGCTCGGCGTGGTGCGCCTTGCGCAAGTGGGCGCACGCGCGGTGGGCAAGGCCAGCCATGTGCTCAAGATCACGAGCGAGTATGCGCAGAAGCGCAAACAGTTTGGCCAAGCGATTGGCGATTTTCAGATGATGCAGCAAATGCTGGCAGATAGCGTGATCGAGATTAACTCGGCGTGATGGATGGTGTTGCATGCGGCATGGAAACTCGATCAAGGCCTCGATGCACGCGATGAGATCGCCATGGTTAAAGTGCAGGCCAGCGAGATGCTCGGGCGCGTGGTGGACCGGGCGGTGCAGATATTTGGCGGCATCGGCTTTTGCAAAGAGCTGCCGATAGAGCGCTATTACCGCGATGCGCGGATTGCAAGAATCTACGATGGCACGAGTGAGATTCATCGAACGGTGATTGCGCGAAGCTTGGCGAAAAAAGGCCGCTCGCTCTATGAACTTCAGGCATAAATGGCAGGCGATTGACGAATGAAAATTGCTATTCTTGGCGCAGGATCACTGGGCAGTGCTTTGGGCGGCGTGCTGGCCGAGCAGGGGCACGAAGTGTGGCTCATCACCCGCAATGCTGATCATGTGACTGCGATTCGTGAGCGTGGCCTGATCTTGCGCACCGATGGAGCGGATCGCACAGTGCGCTTGCAAGCTTCCACGAACGCCAGCGAAGCAGGTGTGGTCGATGGCGTGATCATCTTGGTGAAATCAGCGCAAACCTTGGAAGCCACACTTGCTGCGAAGAGCAGCGTGGGCGATGCAAGTTGGGTGATGAGTTTGCAAAACGGGCTGGGGCATGAAGAGGTGCTTGCGCAAGTGTTTGGCAAGGAACGCGTGTTGGCGGGCAAAACCTATTGCGGCGGGCAAATGATTGCGTCGGGGCATGTGATTTGCGGCGTGCAGGGCAAAGACACGCATATTGGCGAACTGGCTTGGAATCGTGACGGCGCAATTTCTGAGCGCTTGCGCGGTATTGCCCAAGCTTTTAATGATGCGGGCATTACCACGCAGATGAGCGACAACATCGAAGGCGCGATGTGGGACAAGCTCTTCATCAATGTGGCCACGGGGGCGCTCAGCGGCATCACGCGCTTGCCCTATGGCTTGTTGTATCAAGTGCCGGAGCTTGCGCAAACGGCTACCCTTGCGGTGCGCGAAGCCATGAGTGTGGCTGCAGCCAAAGGTGTGCGCTTTGGTTTGGCTCAGCCCATTGATGCATGGCACAAAGCTGGCGCGGGTCTGCCCTATGAATTCAAAGCCTCGATTTTGCAAACGCTGGAGCGCGGCATGCGCACCGAGATCGACTATATCAATGGCGCAGTGGTGCGCTATGGGGCGCAACTGGGCATTGCTATGCCAGTCAATAGCAGCTTGGTTGCTTGCATCAAAGGTATTGAAAAAGGAATGTTTCCATGAGCAAATCGGCCACAACGTCTTATCTTGAACACGTCGCTATTCGCGTGCAAGACATTCATTGGCATATTCGTTTCTTTCGCGAGGTGCTGGGCCAAGAGATGCGGCAAGTGGACGGCACGGTGGAGCATCCTGTGCAATTCTGGACGCTGGGCGGTTTGCAATTCATGGCCAAGCCCTTTTTTTTTGCATCGCCATCGAACGATGCCGGTTGGCTCGCGCATTTGGGGCTGATGGTGGATGATTTGGAGGCGGCGTTGATTGCGGCCAGAGCGTGGCATGTGAAAGAGTTGCCGCAAGGACGCAATTGGCTGCAACTGCCAGACGGTTTGGCGATTGAATTGATGCAAGCCGCGCCGGGCAGTATGGC
>JBJTSL010000100.1:0-3913 GCA_046076625.1 Allobrachymonas sp. | reverse complement strand
GTACTGCACAACCCCACAGGCGCTTGCCTGTCGCACTCGAGTGCGCATCGAATCTTGCAGCTGGCCAATCGACATGATTTTCATGTCGTTGAAGACGACACCTATAGCCACATTGCGCCGCCTCATGCCACACGCATGTGTGCGCTCGATGGTTTGCAGCGCACGATTTACGTGAGCGGCTTCGCCGAAATCCTCGCGCCCAATTGGCGCATTGGCTACATGGCCACGCCTGAGCATCTCACCGAGCGCCTGCTCGACACCAAGCTCCTTACCAGTCTCACCACCCCCGCTTTGCTAGAAAAAGCCCTCGCTCACTGCATTGCTGAAGGCCAGCTGCGCAAACACAGCGAGCGCGTGAGAGCGCGGCTGGATGCCGCCAGAAGCCGAGCCGTGCGCCTCGCCCTGCAAGCCGGCTGCAGCTTCGCCGCCGAGCCGGCGGGTTTGTTTGGCTGGGTAGAAACCGGCGTGGACACCGAACCATTGGCTCAACGCATGCTCGATGACGGCATCTTGCTCGCCCCCGGCGCGCTTTTCAACGCTGCCAGGCAACCCAGCACCTTGATGCGCATCAATTTTGCGACAACGCAAGAGGCTGCGTTTTGGAAAAAATTTGTGGCGCAACGCGAAGCGAGCTTGCGCCGAGCATCAAGCGCGTAGCTGCCCTTCGCCCAAAACCACATACTTGAGCGAAGTCAGCCCCTCCACACCCACTGGCCCACGCGCGTGGAATTTGTCGGTGGAGATGCCAATTTCCGCGCCGAGGCCAAATTCAAAGCCATCAGCAAAGCGGGTGCTGGCGTTCACCATCACGCTGGCTGAATCGACCTCGCGCAGGAAGCGTTGGGCGTGAAGATGATTCGTGGTGAGAATCGCGTCGGTGTGGTGCGATGAGTAGTGGTTGATATGCGCAATCGCGGCATCCAAGCCATCCACAAGCTTGATGCTAATGATGGGTGCTAAATATTCTTCAAACCAGTCCTGCTCGGTGGCATCTTTGAGGAGCGCTACTGATTCAGTAGCATGCTGCGCAGCAAATGCGCCGGCGATGAGGGATTTTGACTCTGAATCACAACGCATCTCCACCCCCTTGGCGGCATAAATGGCTGCAATCTTCGGCAAAAACTCAGCCGCCACGCCGCGCGCCACCAGCAGGCCTTCTGCCGCATTGCAAGTCGAGTATTTGTTCGTCTTCGCGTTGTCCGCAACGCGCACGGCCATCTCAATATCGCAAGGGTCGTCCACATACACATGGCAATTGCCATCCAAGTGTTTGATCACCGGCACTTTCGCTTCGCTCGAAATCCGCTCGATCAAACCCTTGCCGCCGCGCGGAATGATCACGTCCACAAACTGCGGCATCGCAATCAGTTGCCCCACGGCCTCACGGTCGGTGGTCGGCACGAGTTGCACGCCGTCTTCAGGCAAACCGCTTTCGCGCAAGGCTTGGCGCACTAAAGCGGCCAAGGCGCGGTTGGACTCAATCGCCTCCGAACCACCGCGCAAAATGCAAGCATTGCCCGATTTGATGGAGAGCGATGCCGCCTCAATCGTCACATTCGGCCGGCTCTCATAAATCATGCCAAACACACCAATCGGCACGCGCATCTGCCCTACGCGAATGCCGCTGTCCATCTGGCGTATGCCCGAAATCTCGCCAATGATGTCGGCCATCGCGGCGAGCTGCTCGCAGCCCAAGGCGCAAGTCTCCAGCACTTTCGGCGAGAGCTTCAAACGATCCACCATCGGTGCAGACAGGCCCGCAGCGACGGCTCGCTCCAAATCTTTTGAGTTGTCAATCTGAAGCGCGTCAACGCTAGAGCGCAGCAGCGCCGCCAGCCGCTTCAAAGCCGCATTCTTTTGCACCGCTGGTGCGCGCGCCATCTCAAACGCAGCGCGGCGCGCATTCGCGCCCAGGTTTTGCATGAGTTCGGAGGTGGAGATCGCGTTCATTGTTTAGATTTTCGCATGCTGCCGCCCTTGCATGGCCTGCGGCGCTCAACGCCAAACATCTGCCTTTTGCGCTGGCGGCACATCCGGCACGCTGCCAAGCGCTTTGAGGAATTGCTCTCGGCTGGCGCGTTGGGCGCGTTGGCTCAGGTAGTCCACCGTGCTGAGCGCGGCGAGCTTCTCGCTCACCGCCGTCGCAATGAACTGGTTGATGGACACGTTGTCGCGCTGCGACCACTCCTTGATGCGCTGGTGTGTGGAATCAGGAAGGCGGATGCTCAGGGTGCTCATGGTTGCTCTCCGATCAGTTTCAAAAAATCGCCTGGCCACAGGGCTTGAAGGCCAAATTGCTCAATACCTACAAAATCCTTGGTGTTGAAAGTGATGATATGGCTGCATTGGCCGCTCACAGCCGCTTCAAGCACCATGTCGTCTTTGGCATCACGCAAAAACGGCCGCCAAAGAAAATGCACAGGGTTCTTGATAGCCACATCGCACAGATAGTCGATCACCGCGTTTGCGCCAGCCTGATCAATGCCAAGCTCTTCTCTGCCCAGCACTGCCTCATACTCAAAGACCAAGGGCACAGAAACAGACAACTCAAACCGCCGCATACCGACCAAAGACAACAATGCAAAGGATGCCCCCTGCTTTGATCGCAGGGCTGCAACCAAGATATTGGTATCGAGAATGATATTAAACACCATACAATGGTATCACATTCGATACCAAAAAAGAAGAGAGCCGATTAAGCTGCTGCCCGCTCCAAATTCAGCGCCAGCAGGCGCTTCAAAATCTCTTCGTCAGGCATCGCAGGTGAGTAATCACTCCAGCCGTAGGCAGCGGCCACCGCTTGGTCGAGCTGCTCGTGGGCGGATTGGAGCCATTGCACCTGGCCTGCAGCCTTTTGGTTGTAGAGATTCGTGAGGGTGCGTTTACTCAGCTCTTTGAGGTCTTGCTCGCTCAAATTGTTGCGCGGCAAGATGCGCTCGGGGTAGGGGCTGGTGTCCATGCCCAGCGGCGTGACTTCGGGCAGGCGCTGCGTCCACTCGGGTGGGTTCAGCCAGTTCTCCCGCAGGGCGTTGAGGCGCTGCGCCGCGCGGGCGATGGATGCGGCCAGCTCACGCAGGGGTGCGGAAGATACTATGTTTTTCATAGCACTCTGCGCAGGTTCTATGCCGGCGAGTGGCACTTTCTGCTTTGAAATGGCCGAATCTAAGCCTGCGGGAATGAGCGCACCGCCTTCGATGCTTTCTGTGCGCTGATGCGCCGTGTCTTGGGGCGTGATGCCGGCGGGGAAGGGGAAGGTTGCGAAGCAGGGGGTGGGGGTGTAGCGCGGACGATCCTCCAGTGAAGTGCCCATGCGCAGCGACCAGATTTCGTGGAAGCGGCTGTGCAAGATGCCGAAGGTGGTGTCGTCGGCGCGTGCGGTGGCTAGCGTGGCTTGATCGGGAAGGACGGCGCTGTGCATCCAGGCGAAAGTTCGGTGTTTGGCGACTGCGGCGGTGATGATGTAACGCGGTAAATCGTCTAGCGCTGCTCGCATGCCTGGCCGCGCCTCGGCATGACGCCACCAGAACTTGCGGTATGCCTCGCGGTTGTTTTTCTCGCGCAAAGGCTTAACAGCCCTCATGGAATATGCATAAGGCGCTTCGAAAAGCATAGCGTCTTGCTCTTCCATCGCCGTGCCGAAATCGACAATCCAGCGATCGCCCCAGCGCCGCGTCAGGTCAATGCCGTTGCAAAGCGGGCGCAAAACGAGGGCGTTGGATTTGCCATGCGGATTGGGCTTTTGGAGCCAATCGCGAGCAATTTCACCTTCAATATCAAAAGGGGCTTTTTTGGACGCGCCCATGAAACAAGTGGCTGCGGCTTCCTTCAAAGGGCTTGCCAAAGTGAGGTTCGCACTGCCGCCAATCTGACCCGGCGTGAGATCAGCGTGAATCCGCTCCACCTCCAAGCCATT
>JBJTSL010000099.1:0-3384 GCA_046076625.1 Allobrachymonas sp. | reverse complement strand
TGCCAAACTCGGCTTCTTACTCGGTGCGTTCAAAGGCAAGATTGAGAAAGAGATTGAAAAAAATCTCGACGATCTCTTGGCCAAAGGCACTGCAAAGAAGGCCGCGCCCAAGAAAAAAGCCTGAGTGCATTGGCACGCAGGCTTTTGAACGAATCATCAAGCGCTACAAAATGAGTAGCGGTTGATACAGATTTTATGACGGCGAAAGGCTAGTTTCGCCTAAAAAATCACTTCAGTGAATTGATCAACTCCACATATTGCTTCATCGCATCGTCCTGTGATGTGCCTTTGAGTTTGTCCCAAGCGTCCCATTTGGCACGGCCCACCATGTCGGTGAAGCCGGGTTTTTTCTCTTCGTTGTCACCGATGCTGCCTTGCTTGTAGAGCGAGTAGATTTTCAGCAAGGTGGCGTTGTCGGGGCGCTCGGAGAGATTTTTAGAATCTGCTGCGGCGGCTTCAAATTTCTTTTTCAAGGCGGCATTGGCCATGGTGTGCTCCTAGTGGAATTGAAAGGGTGAATTGAAGAGTCAACAAGTGGTTTATCTTGCAGCTTTTTTGGTGGCAGCTTTCTTCGCCGGTGCTTTCTTGGCAGGGGTTTTCTTCGCAGGTGCTTTTTTAGCAGCCGCAGCTTTAGGCGCAGCCGCTTTCTTGGCGGGTGCAGCACCCTTCCATTTCAGGCGCGCCTTCTTGGCCAGCGAAACGACCTTGGCGATGTCTTCATCGGTGTAAGCGCCGTTCACGCCTGAGATGGCCGAGAGTTTCATGCCGTGCTTGAGGCCCAGCTTGTAGATCTCCTTGACTTTGTCCCACTCTGTGTCGCGGCCAATCGTGAACACTTCAAAGCGGCCTTCTAGCGCGAGTACGATGGTTTCTGCCAAGCAGGCGTAGATCACATTCGGCGGCAAGCCAATACTCTTCATGCCGCGTACCTTGGTGGGTAGTTCGATCTCGCCCGATTCGATCACGAGCACATCTGGGCGCTTGGCCACTTCTTCGGGAGGCAAATCCAGTGGGCGCGCCACGTCGGTGATCACGCAGCCGGGCTTGACCTTCATGATGTCCAGAATTTTCTTGCCAGCTCCCGAGGTGGAGGTCACGATCATGTCCATCTCGTGCAACAGACTGTCGTAATCGGTGGAGCAAATGATGTCGGCGTCGGGCGTATCTTTGAGCATAGAGGCTTTGAGTTTTTCCAAAGTCTTGATGTCGCGGCCTGCAATCACCACGGTTTCAAAAGCCATGGCCAAAAGGCGGGCACTGACAGAGCCAATCGATCCCGTGGCTCCAATCACCATGGTTTTGGCAGCAAGGCGCTTGCCGTCTTTCTCCATTTTTACCAAGCCCATGCGTTTCATCGCGTCGGCAGCGGCCCAAAGTGCACCGGAGGCGGAATAGCTGTTGCCCGTGGTGATGGGCAATGGCGCACGGCGCGCCACGGTGATGCCGGCATCGCCCACCACTTTGGTGAACGCACCCAAGCCCATGATCTGAGCGCCCAAGCCTTGCGCGATTTTGGCCGCGTGCAGCAGGCGGCGGTAGGTGAACTCAGGGCTGCGCGAGAGCATTTCCTTGGGCGTACCACCCACAGAAATCAGCCAACCTTCTGCCTCTGAGCCCATGGGCGAGATGATATTTTCCATCTTGCAATACACCATGGGCGGCATGTGCGCTGCCAAGGTCTCCACCTGATCCATGATGAATTTCGGCGTGGCTTTGGGAATGGGGAAGCCCTTGCGGATGAAATCTTGCGAGAGCGGATGAATCACAAAGGCAAAGCGGCGGATGTTGCGGAAGCTGCCCGTGGGGTGCAGCATATTGGGCGTGATTTTGAGCTCATTGAGGATTTCTTCAAAATCATCGTCAGAGACTTCGTCGGCGTTCTTGCCCAGCGCAGCCAAGATCATGGCCTCCAGCGTGTTGATGCCCACCACCTTTTCAAACAGCTTGGGCGACACGTCGATCACCAAATTGACCTTGCAATTCTTGAAGAACTCCATGCGGCTCTCATCGACCGCAGAGGTGATCAAGGTTTTGCCGTTTAAGTTGCCCGAATTGCCCACGGCTTTGAGTTCGGCGTACGTCCCAACCACCACATGGGCTTCCTCCACTGCTTTGCCCACTCGCTTGCCTTTGAGCCAGGTCATGGACGACTCAAGCAGCTCAGCCGGCTTGCCAGGAATGAGTTTGCTGCCTTTGGCGAACAATTCCAGTTGCTCCAGCGAAGTAAGCATGGCCGGCGCGCCGGTTTGATAGAGCGCATCAGCAAAGCGCAGATTGGGCGTGTAATCCGCAAAAGCCACGGCCATGTCGTAATTGCGCATGCCATTGAGGAACAACACGATGTTGTTGTTGAAATAGCTGCCCAATTCCTTTTGCACATGGCGCACCGCGCGCACTTGCAGTAAGCGACGCAGCGTCGCGCCGGTGGTGGCGGGCACGCGCGTCACCACATTGAGCAAGCGCTGGGTTTCTTTGTTGACGACGGTGCGCAGGCCGACTTGGTAATGGTCACCAATCTCGCCCAAACCAATGGCATCCGCCGTGGTTTGCTGGCGGCGCAGCAGCTCCCATGCCTTGGTGGTGTCGTTGTTGGCGCCAAGGCGCGTGACTTCAAACGTCTCGCCGAGAAACTGCGTTTTGAAGGTGAAATCTTGGGCTTCAGAGCCGAGGGTGACGGTGGTGACTTTTTTCATGGTGTCTTCTCGTGAGTTTTAAGAATTTATCTCGCTACTTTCTTGGTGGGAGCTTTTTTCGCGGCGGGTTTCTTGGCCACGACATCTACAGCGCCGCCTTTCGGTGGCAGTACTTGGCGAATCAGTTGCTCACATTGTTTTTGCGTCATGTAGCGCGGCACGGGGTAGCCAGTGTGGGCTTCATGGCAGGCGGCTTTGGCTAGAGCGGGAATATCGGCCTCTTGTAGCTTATCCAAATACAAGGGGATGCCCAAATCGCGGTTAAGTTGGTCGATCGCATCGAGGAATTTATCAGCGAGCGCATCATCGCGCTCACTGGCCTTGCCCAGTTTGGCGCGCGCCGCCAGTTGCGCGAGGCGTTTGGTGATTGCAGGCGCGGAGTAACGCAGCACATGGGGCAGCATGATCGCATTGGCCAGGCCATGCGGCGTATGGTATTTGCCGCCAAATTGGTGGGCAATCGCGTGCACATAGCCCACGTTGGCGCGCGTGAAGGCCAGGCCCGCGTAGGTGGAGGCGAGTGCCATTTTTTCGCGGGCGGCGAGGTTCTTGCCATCGGTGTAGCAGGTGCGCAAATTGCCAAAAATCAGCCCGACTGCAGCCAGCGCCATGCCATCGGTGTAGGGTGTGGCCCAATTGCCCACGAAGGATTCCACGGCATGTGTGAGCGCATCAATGCCGGTGGCGGCAG
>JBJTSL010000098.1:0-3666 GCA_046076625.1 Allobrachymonas sp. | reverse complement strand
ACCTTCGCGTCCTCTGCGTTCAAAAAATGAATTTGGTATTTAAAAATTAGGAAAAGCAAATGCAATTCCCCGAAAGTTGGCTCCGCGAGTTTTGTAATCCTGCGATCAGCACGCAAGAGCTGGCCGATGCCTTGACGATGGCAGGCTTGGAAGTGGAGGAAATGCGCACCGTTGCGCCGCCATTTAGCTCCGTCGTGATCGGTGAGATCAAGGAATGTGTGCAGCACCCGAATGCGGATCGTTTGCGCGTGTGCCAAGTGGAAGCTGGTCAAGGTGCTTTGCTCAATATCGTCTGCGGCGCGCCGAACGCCCGCGTGGGCATTCGTATTCCTGTGGCGCTGGTGGGCGCGGAGTTGCCGCCAGGTGAAGACGGAAAAGCTTTTCAGATCAAGCTCGGCAAACTGCGTGGCGTGGAAAGCCAAGGCATGCTGTGCTCGGCGAAAGAATTGAAGATCAGCGAAGCGGCTGAAGGTTTGTATGAGCTGGCAGGGGACGCGCCGATTGGCACGAACATTCGCGACTATTTGAAGCTTGACGATACGTTGTTGACGCTCAAGCTCACGCCGAATCTCGGCCACAATTTAAGCGTCTACGGCATTGCCCGTGAGGTCTCGGCGATCACCGGTTCACCGTTGCTCACGCCTGAGATCAAGCCGATTGCAGCCACGCTGGATGACAAGCTCGCCGTGAAGATCTCTGCCCCCGATTTGTGTGGCCGGTTCTCAGGCCGAATCGTGCGTGATGTGGACACGAAAGCCAAAACGCCGCAGTGGATGGTGGATCGCCTCGCCGCTTGCGGGCAGCGCAGTGTGACGGCGCTGGTGGATATCTCGAATTACGTGATGTTTGAATACGGCCGCCCCAGCCATATTTTTGACCTCGACAAGATCCATGGCAGCCTGGATGTGCGTTGGGCCAAGCCGAGCGAGACACTCAAGCTCTTGAATGGCAATACCGTCACGCTTGATGAAAAGGTCGGCATTATTGCGGACGACCAAGCGGTGGAATCGCTCGCTGGCATCATGGGCGGTGATTCCACCGCGGTAAGCGACGATACGCAGAATATCTACATCGAAGCCGCTTTCTGGTGGCCAGAAGCTGTGGCAGGCCGCTCGCGCAGATTCAACTTCTCCACAGACGCCGGCCACCGCTTTGAGCGCGGTGTGGATCCAATGCTGACGGTGGCGCATATTGAGCACATCACGCGCCTTGTGCAAGAGATTTGCGGTGGGCAGGCGGCTGTGATGGACGATCAGCAGCCCAACATGCCCAAGCCACGCGAAGTGACGCTGCGCGTTGCGCGGGCGAGCAAGATTATTGGCATGCCAGTGACCGCGGCTCAGTGCATGGATGTGTTTGCCAAACTCGGATTGCCAGCCACACAAGACGGCGATGTCATCACCGTTCAGCCACCCGTCTATCGCTTCGACATCACACTCGAAGAGGATTTGATTGAAGAGGTCGTGCGCATCATTGGCTTCGACAGTTTGCCCGAGACAGCGCCGCTTGCCCCGGTAGAGCCGAAAGCCCGCTCTGAACGCAGCAAAGGCCGCTTTGCGCTGCGCCGCACGCTGGCATCACTTGGCTACTTGGAAACGATCAATTTCAGCTTCGTCGAAGAACGCTGGGAGCGTGATTTGGCGGGGAATCACGATCCGATCAAATTACTCAATCCAATCGCCAGCCAGCTCTCGGTGATGCGCTCCTCGCTCTTGGGCAGCTTGCTCGCCGTACTCAAACACAACCAAGATCGCAAAGCTTCGAGAGTGCGCGTCTTCGAGCTGGGTCGCGTGTTCGCGCGTGATGCGAGCGTGAAAACCGCGATTGAAGAGCACGCGCAGCAAGTACGAGGCATTGCCCAGCCCATGCGCATTGCCGCTCTTGCTTGGGGCGGCGCGGCGCAGCGCCAGTGGAGCAGCAAAGATATTGCCGTTGATTTTTATGATGCCAAAGGTGATGTGGAAGCGCTGCTCGCACCTGCTAAACCGGAGTTCAAGGCTTTTGAACACCCCGCGATGCACCCCGGTCGCTGTGCACAAATCCTCTTGAATGGCCAAGCGATTGGCGTGGTGGGCGAGTTGCATCCACGTTGGAAGCAAGGCTACGAGATCACTGGTGCTGCGCCTGTGCTGTTCGAATTGGATGTCAATGCCGTGATGCAGCGAGCGCTACCCAGCGCGGTGGCGATTTCTAAATTCCAAGCCGTGGAGCGCGACATTGCCGTGGTCGTGAAAGACAGTGTGAGCCATGCCGCGCTGATGCAAGCCATTCATGCTGCGCCCACGCAAGGGCTGCTGCAAGATGCGCTGCTGTTTGATGTGTTCCGCGCCAAAGAGCCGTCTGCGGCGTTGGCGGCGGATGAGAAGAGTTTGGCCATTCGCTTGAGTTTGCAGGACGAAGGTGCCACGCTGACTGACGAGCAAATTGACAGCGCGGTGGCTGCCGTGCTCGACGCATTGGCGCAGAGCTTGGGCGCACGTCTGCGCAGTTGAAAGGCCCATTTTTGAAGTATTTTGAGCAGTTCGCCAGCATGAAATCTGCGTAGAGTGCTATTAAATTTATAGTCATTAGAATACCAATAGACGACGAGGAAAACACATCATGGAATTCATGGTTGAAAGTTTGGAAACTCCCGCGCTCACCAAAGCGCACCTGGCCGATATGCTGTTTGAGCAAATTGGCCTGAACAAGCGCGAGTCCAAGGACATGATTGATGCCTTCTTCGATTTGATTTCCCGCAGCGTCGTTGCCGGCCACGACGTGAAAATTTCCGGCTTCGGTAATTTCCAAATCCGCACCAAAGCCCCACGCCCGGGTCGCAACCCGCGCACGGGCGAGCCGATTCCCATTGAAGCGCGCCGCGTGGTGACGTTTCATGTCAGCCATAAGCTGAAAGAGCAGATTCAGGGCTAAACCTTTTCTTCGTTTTTATTTGCGAAAAGGTATTAGCTGCGATGCGCATGCTAAAAGTTCTGTTTGTTTGTGGAAAGAACCAATGGCGTAGCCCTAGCGCAGAGCAGATATTTTCGGAGCGTGACGATCTTCAATGTGACTCTGCGGGTGTCAGCAATGATGCGCAAACACTTGTGTCTGCTGAGCAGATCGAGTGGGCTGACATGATTTTCGTGATGGAGAAACAGCACAGAGCCAAGCTATCTGTGCGATTCAAGCCTTACCTATCGGGCAAAAAAATGATTTGCCTAAATATTCCAGATCATTACAAATTTATGGATTCAGCATTGGTGAAGTTGCTCCATCAAAAAGTCACGCCGTTTTTACCGCCTGTGCGCTGACTACGAGGTCGCAATTTACAAGTCGACCTACCGCACCACATGCTTGCGTCGCTGGACTCAACGAGTATTGGATCTGCAGCGAGTGCAATTCCCTTGCTCGCATCAGGCCGCGAGCGAAATGTCGGTACAAAGCGACGGATTTTTGTAAGAATTGGCGCATTCAAGGCACGGAGTTCCCATGCATAGCAGCGCACAACTGGCTTCCATCGTTTCATTTGGCAGCATTTCTGTCCGTAGGTTCGCCACCATACGGCGCATGCCAGAACACATTCTGAGAGCCGTTACTGTGGCGCACCGCTCATTTTCTCTGCGCCGCTTTCTGGGGCGCAGCGCCTTGCTCTGCCTTTTGCTGCTGGCCATGATGAACGTGGGT
>JBJTSL010000097.1:0-2135 GCA_046076625.1 Allobrachymonas sp. | reverse complement strand
TCATGTAGAGGTTGCCAATCTTGCTCTGGCCGATGATGGGCACATTGCTTGGCGTGGCGGGGCGCAAGCCCGTCCAGTAGCTGGCTTGTGTGGTGTCGCCCGCGCCGGGGAAGAGCTGCTCCACGCGGCGCACGATGGCTTCGCAGCGCACGCGGTTTAAGTCGCGATCGTAGCCGTTGAGCTCTGCTGTGCCGGCGATGCGCAGGCGATCGCCGCGCGGGTCACCATCTTGCGGTGTGAGGCGGGAGAAGACGAGTTTGAATTCGTCATCGGTGAGACTCACTTGGTGCGCCTTCGATGCGTCTTTTACGGGCATCGTGACGGAGTAACCTTTGGCAGGGTATATCGGCAGATTGATACCAAGGGGTGATGCATATAGAGGGCTCAGTGAGCCCATCGCGAGTACATACGAATCCGCACTGAGTTTGCGAAAGCGCCCTTCGCTGTCTGTGGCTTCGACGTGATCAATCTTCGTGGCTGCGCCCGTGCCGGTCGTGCGCAGCGCAGTGATGGTGTGACTCATGAGGAATTTCACACCTGCGGCTTCGCAGAGCTTGACGAGCTGGCGTGCAAACTGATTCGCGTCACCCGATTCGTCTTCAGCGGTGTAGGTCGCGCCGGCCAGTTGTGGGCGAATGTGCGCAAGCGATGGCTCAAGTTTCACCGCTTCATCCGCGCTGATGACTTGCCGCTCACAACCTAGTGCACGCATTTGCTCGGCAGGCTTGAGTGCTCCATCGAATTCTTTTTGCGAGGTGTAGAAATGCAAAATGCCTTGCGTGCGCTGGTCGTAATGCAAGCCGGTGTCGCGGCGCAGTTGCTGCAAAGTGTCGCGGCTATACGTACCGAGGCGAACGATCTGCTCGATGTTGTGCCGCGTGCGGCCGGGCGTGCATTCGCGCATGAACTGCAAACCCCACAGCCACTGGCGCATGTCGGCACGAATGCGAAACAGCAGCGGCGCATCTTCTTTGCCGAGCCACTGCAACACTTTGAGCGGCGCGCTCGGATTGGCCCAAGGCTCAGCGTGGCTCACCGAGATTTGGCCGCCATTGGCAAAGCTGGTTTCAGCCGCAGGCGAGGCCTGACGATCTACCACGGTCACTTCGTGGCCAAGTTGGGAAAGGTAATAAGCGGAGCTGACACCCAGCAAGCCGCTGCCTAAGACGAGAACCTTCATTTTTAAAGCCTCAAGAGAGTAGCCGGCATAGAATCTGCGCGGAGTGCTACTTAAAAAATAGCAAATGCGGCTCATCTAAACCATGCCGCTCCCCCTGTCCTTGATACCTGAGAGATTCACACCGCTTCAGTTGACGCGATGTTTGCTCCTTCGGTGCGCTTATGTCGATCCACAAGCGGCTCTCCAGACGGCGTTAAAAGTTCATGCAGTGCGGTTGACCTGAGCGTGTATGGGAGTTTGCGCCTTCGGTGGATGTGGCTGCATTTATGCAAAATACTGCCGCATCACTCTCCTGCATAGCTGTACTATATTGCATTTTTCTTGGGCTTGCAATTCTGGTCAAACTGAAAGCTCAATCCACCCGCGCCCCACTTGCTTTGACGGGTTTTTCATACCGCGCCCGCTCCTGCGCCATGAAAGCGGCGAATTCTTGCGGGCTGGTGGGGGTGGCTTCTGCCATCAAGGCCGCGTAGCGGCTTTGGGTTTCGGGGGATTTGAGGGCGGTGGTGAACGCGGTGTTGAGGCGGGTCATCACGTCGGCGGGTGTACCAGCGGGAGCGACCAAGCCCCACCAGGTGTCGATGGCGAAATCTTTGAAGAGCGCCGGCTCGGCTTCGGCCAAGGTGGGCACGTCGGGCAGATTGGGGGAGCGCTTGAGCGCCGTGACGCCGAGGGCTTTGAGCTTGCCGCTACGGATATTGGGCGCGGCGGTGGCGAGGTTGTCGAAATTGAAATCGACTTGGCCGGAGAGCAGCGCGAGCTGGGCGGGGTTGCCGCCGTTGTAGGGGATGTGGACGGCGAATACACCTGCACGCGCTTTGAACATTTCACCCGCCAGATGGCCACCCGAGCCATTCCCACCTGAGCCGTAGTTGAGCTTGGCGGGGTTGGCTTTGGCATAGCGCAGAAAATCTTGAAAGGTGTTGATCTTCAGGCGCGCTGCGGTGTCAGCATT
>JBJTSL010000096.1:0-2731 GCA_046076625.1 Allobrachymonas sp. | reverse complement strand
CTATTGATCGCCACGCCTGGCCGTTTGCTGGATTTGGCCGATCAACGCGCCTTGAGCTTCAAATCCATCCGCTGTCTCGTGCTTGATGAGGCAGACCGGCTGCTCGATCCTGGTTTTCATGAGGAGTTGCAGCGCGTGTGGGCCGCGTTGCCCCACAGGCTGCAAAAGCTGCTTTTTTCAGCCACTTTCTCAACTGACATTGAAATTCTGGCGGCATCGCTGCTGCAGGACCCGCTACGCATACAAATCGCTGCTACACCCGAGCAAAAACCGCCCATCGAAGAGCGTGCCGTCGCGGTAGATGCCGCTCGCCGCACCCAACTTTTTAAAAAACTGTTCCTCGAAAACGATTGGGAGCGCGCCTTGGTGTTTGTTGCCCGCCAATACGATGCAGAAAAAGTGGCCATGAAACTGCGAGCTGCCGGTCTGAAAGCTGAGCCCTTGCATGGGCAGCTTACGCAAGGCAAGCGCCTACAGGTGGTGCAGGACATTCAAGCCGGGCGGATTCAAATTGTTGTCGCAACTGATCTTGCGTCGCGCGGGCTGGATATTCGTGAGTTGCCCGTGGTGGTCAATTACGATCTGCCGCGCTCGGCAACCGACTACACCCATCGTGTGGGCCGCACAGGCCGCGCGGGCATGCCCGGGTTGGCGGTGAGCTTCGTCACAGCAGACATGCAGGCACATTGGCAGCTAATATGCAAGCGCCAAGAGTTGGGCATCGAGCTTGAAGAGATTGATGGCTTTGAGCCCACAGACCCGCCGCAGCCCGAAAGTGCAGCCCTAGTGCCAACGGGCCTGGACATCCATGGCGGAATCAAAGGCAAACGGCCCAGCAAAAAAGACAAGCTGCGGGCAGCGGCTGCTGCAGTTGCCCTCACCAAGCCGCCGGCATAAATCCTGCTGGATTGATCGCATGTCACAAAACTTGTATACACTTGCACCAGCCGCAGCGGAGCTAGATTTAGTTCGCGGCTTGTTTTGCTGCTCACAGCGCCCGCAGTGGTGAGCAGATTGGAGTTCTCAGATGGAAGCTTATCTTCTGGACTGGGCCAATCTGCTATTGCGTTGGCTGCATGTCATTACCGCGATTGCCTGGATCGGTTCGTCGTTTTATTTTGTCTTTTTGGACAATAACCTAGAGAAGCCCAAATCGCCCGATTTGCTGGAAAAAGGCGTGGATGGCGCGATGTGGGCAGTGCATGGCGGAGGTTTTTACAACCCGCAGAAATACCTCGTTGCCCCGAAAAAAATCCACACGCGGCTGCATTGGTTTTACTGGGAAAGCTACTCCACCTGGCTCTCCGGCTTTGCGCTGTTCACCGTACTGTATCTGTACAACGCCAGCACTTTTTTGATCGACAAATCACTCATGGACTGGCAGCCGGGCGCGGCCATTGGCGTGGCACTGAGCTTTTTGGTCGTTTTTTGGATGGTGTACGACGGGATTTGCCAGCTCTTTGGTTTCCGTAAAAACGGCGAAGCGATTGTGGGCGTGCTGATGATGATCGTCATCGCCTTCATGTGCTGGCTGGCCTGCCAGTGGTTTGCGGGCCGGGCGGCTTTTCTGCTCGTAGGTGCGGCGATTGCCACAGCCATGAGTGCGAACGTGTTTTTCTGGATCATTCCGGGGCAGAGAAAAGTGGTGGCTGCAATGACCAGCAGCGAGAAATACGATGCCGCAAAACTCGCTATCCACGGCAAACGCGGCAAGCAGCGTAGTGTGCACAACACCTATTTCACGCTGCCCGTGATTTTTGCCATGCTCTCCAACCATTACAGCTTTCTCTACACGAGCGAATACAACTGGCTGATTCTGTTTGCCATGATGGTCTCGGGCGCTTTGATTCGGCAGTTTTTCGTGCAGCGCCATGCCTGGCACTATGGCAAAGCGAGTAACCCCTGGCCTTGGGCGGCGGTGGGCTTGGTGGTGCTGTTGGGGGTGATTGTGGCGATGCGGCCAGCGCCAGCTGTGCTTTCAAGTACTCCTGTTTCAATAGCACCCAAGGCAGATTCCATGCCGGGCAATAGCCCAAAAACCTCTGAAAATACCGCTTTGGCTGCCGTGCAGGGCATCCTGCAGGCGCGCTGCCTGCAATGTCATGGCGCGCAAGTGCAGATGAAGAATGTGCGCCTGGATTCGCCGGCGCAACTCAAAATCCATGCGCAGGCGGTATACCAGCAGGTCGTCGTCACCAAACAGATGCCGATGAACAATTCCACGGGCATCACCGAGGCCGAGCGCGCTCAAATTGCGGATTGGTTCAAGGCCGGCGCGAAGGTGGATTGATCATGCCGGGGCGAGCAAGGCCTGCGTCAGCTCGCTCAGCGAGGCGATCTCCAGCGTTGGCTCACAGCGCTCGTGCGGCCAGAGCTTGCCTTGCCGGTTGAGCCAAACTGCCTGCATACCGGCGTCCAGTGCGCCCAAGACGTCCAAAGACGCATCGTCGCCCACATGCAGCAGTTCGTGCCGCTCAACGCCGGCAATCTGCGCAGCCGCCTCAAAAATCCGCAAATCGGGTTTGCCCACGCCCACGCCATTGGCATGGATGGCTGCTTTGAAAAAGCGATCCAAGCCCACCAGATGCAGTTGCGCATTGCCGTTGGACAGGGAATACAAGGGGTAGTGCAGGGCGAGCTGGCTCACGCAGGGAATGGCGTCCTCGTAAAACTGCACCACAGGTGCGCCAATTTTGGCTGCTTCCAGCGTTGAAGGCATAGTATTATGGGA
>JBJTSL010000095.1:0-4318 GCA_046076625.1 Allobrachymonas sp. | reverse complement strand
CAACTGCGTTTGCAGTGGCCAATCTCGTGCCTGACTCTTCTGAGGTGCCGGTGCGCATGGTGTCAGAAACCGTGGTTTCGCCCCATATCGCCGCCTCCACGCTCGGCGACTCGCTGCCCGCCTTTGTGCTTTACCGCAGTGAGACCACACGAAGCAACGACAGCGCCGACACACTCTTGCGGCGTCTCGGTGTGATGGATGCCGCTGCCGTGCAGTTCATCAAGAACGACGCCACTGCACGCACCGCGCTGCTCTCGCGCGCAGGCCGCGCCGTGACGGCGGAAGTGAACGCGTCGCATGGTTTGGTCAAACTCACTGCACGCTGGACGCCTGATGACAGCAACAATTTCCAACGCCTTGTGATTGAGCGCCAAGCCAATGTGCTCACCAGCCGCGTGGAGACTGCGCCTTTGGCGGCCAGCACCCGCCTGGCCAGCGGCACGATCAAGTCGTCGCTCTTTGCCGCCACCGATGAAGCCCGTATACCCGATGGCGTGGCCATTCAATTGGCTGAAATCTTCTCGGGTGACATTGATTTTTACCGCGCCCTGCGCAAGGGTGATCGCTTCAGCGTGGTCTATGAAAGCTTGGAAGCCGATGGCGAGCCGATGCGCGCAGGCCGCGTGCTCTCGGCGGATTTTGTGAACAACGGCAAGCTGTTTTCCGCCGTGTGGTTTCAGGAAAAGAGCGCCGCCAAAGGGCAGTACTACACCTTGGATGGCAACAGCCTGCGCAAAGCTTTCCTCGCATCGCCACTGGAATTTTCCCGCATGACCAGTGGTTTCGGTGGCCGCATGCACCCCATTGCCAAGCAGTTCCGCATGCACACGGGTGTTGATTATGCTGCGCCCACGGGCACGCCGATTCGCTCGGTGGGGGATGGCGTAGTGGATTTTGCGGGTGTGCAACGCGGCTATGGCAATGTGGTGGAAATCAAGCACCGCGATGGCAAGAGCACACTGTATGCCCATATGCACACAATTGCTGTGCGCAAAGGTCAGAGCATCGCCCAAGGCCAAAACATTGGTACCGTGGGCTCCACCGGTTGGAGCACCGGGCCTCATCTGCATTTTGAATTCCGCATCAATGGCGTGCACCACGATCCGCTGACCTTGGCTCGCCAGAGCGAGGCCGTGCCTCTGTCTGCCAGCGCCCGGCCAGAGTTTGACCGCTTGGCGCAAGACGTGCGCCGCAAGCTCTCTGCGGCTTCCAGCTTGCAGTTGGCCAGTGCACAGTAGTTCTTCCGAGCTCTACATCGGACTGATGTCCGGCACGTCGATGGACGGTGTGGATGCAGCTTTGGTGGACTTTTATCAGAAAAAACCGCTGGTCGCCGGCATAGAATCTACGCAGCTTGCTACGAATTTAAGAGCATCTCTGATGGCTCTGAATACTTCTGGCGCAGATGAATTGCACAACGCGGCGCTCGCCACGAACGATCTCATGCGCTTGTATGCGCAAACGGTTCACTCGCTGTTGGCAAAAACTGGCTTCAAGCCTCGAGACATTCGCGCCATCGGTGCCCATGGCCAAACGGTGCGCCATCGCCCACACATGTTTGACGGGACAGGCTACACGATTCAATTGTGCAATCCTTCCTTGCTCGCCGAGTTGATAGGCATCGATGTGGTGGCCGATTTCCGCAGCCGCGATGTGGCTGCAGGTGGCCAAGGCGCGCCGCTCGCGCCGTTTTTTCATCGCGCGTGGTTTGCGCAAGCTGACCACTCAGTGGGCGTGCTCAATATTGGCGGCATCAGCAATCTCACGTTGTTGCAAAGTGATGGCGGCACGCTGGGCATGGACTGCGGGCCGGGCAATGCCTTGATGGATTTTTGGTGTGAGAAGCATACCGGGCAAGCTTTTGATGCAGGCGGTGCTTGGGGTGCAAGTGGGCAAATGATTGAGCCTTTGTTGGCGTGTTTGCTCACAGAACCTTACTTTGCACTCGCGCCGCCCAAAAGCACGGGCCGCGATCTGTTCAACGCCGCTTGGCTGACTCAGCATTTGAAGGGCTTTGGCGATGCACAACCGCAAGATGTACAGAAAACCTTGCTCGAATTGACTGCTCGCCCCTGTATTTCCTGCATTCAGAGCTATCAAAAACAAAGTGGTCAACAGCTCGCTGAGCTGATTGTTTGCGGAGGCGGCGCGTTCAATACCGCACTCATGCAGCGCCTGCAAGCCTTATTACCCGAAGTCAAGGTCATCAGTAGCGCCCAGCGCGGCCTGCCGCCGCAAGATGTCGAAGCCACTGCATTTGCTTGGCTCGCGCGGCAGTGCGTGGAGCGCGCGGCCTTGCCGCTCACGCGCGTGACAGGTGCCCGTGGATCTCGCATTCTCGGCGGCATCTACCCCGCGTGAACCAACTCCAAACGCGGCTCGCGCCGCGCCACGGATGTTTTGACAGGCTCAGCTTGCTGCAGCACCGCCGCCGAGCCGCGAAACAGCTCCGCCTGCTGCACCACTGTCTCGCGCAGATCGCCGGTCTGCGCCTGCATGGCACGCATCCAGCTCGCGCCGTTTTGCTGGGAAGCGGTGAGCTCTTGCAGCATCATCAAAGGCCGCACCGTGCCCAGTTGCGCAGCGAGAGGCATGAGGCGAGCCAGCAGCTCCAGCAGTTGCGGGCCGAGGCGGGCGATCTGCTGCGAAGGATTGGAGTGATGGGGTTGCGCCAACTGCGCCTCAAAGCCAAAGCGGCAGGCTTGGAAGCGGTTATAGCCATACACGCGGGTGCTCGCCAAATCGCCCACAGGCGTGGTTTTTTCCGCATCTGAATTGAGCAGATAGACCGAGAGCGTTTGCACAAGCGCTGCAAGAGCGGCTGCCATTTCCAATGTGAGCGGGGTGTCGAAAATTCGTACCTCCACCGTGCCGTATTCGGGCTTGGGGCGAATGTCCCAATAAAAGTCCTTGATGGTCTCCACAATGCCGTAGCTCTTCATCTCATGGAAATAGGCATTGAAATCATCCCAGCCTTGCAGGCGCGGCATATGGCCTGAGAGCGGAAACATGGCCACTGCATGCAGGCGCGAGGTTTCAAACGCGGTAACCTCCCCTTGCGCAAGCGGGCTGGCGGCAGACAGCGCAATGAAATGCGGAATGTAGGGTAGCAAGCGTTGCGTCAGTTCAATGGCCACATCCCCCGAGCCCACGCCCACATGCACGTACTGACCAAACACGGTGAACTGCTTGGCCAAATAGCCATACAGGCGCGAAACTTGCAAAAAGCGATCCGTGGGATAAATGCGCCGCTCACGCCAGAGCGCAAACGGATGTGCACCGCCGCCGCTTACTGCAATGTTGAGTTGATCTGCCGCACTCACCACGCGCGTGCGCAGCTCGCGCAATTCCTGTAGCAGCGTGCTGTGCTGATGGTGCACGCTGGAATTGAGCTCGATCATGCTCTCGGTGATTTCCGGCTTGAAGCGCGACTCACCGTCACTTTTGCGATGCAAGAGCGCAATCAAATCGGGCGCATCGCGCGAAAGTGTGCCCTCGCGGGCGTGTAGCAGTTGCAATTCCAATTCCACACCGAGCGTGAAGGGCTGAGAGGCTGTGAAGATCAAGGGCGTTGTCATATCAATTTCTTCTTTCAAGCCGGCATCGCCTGCACACCCCTGACCGACACTCGCGCAGGCTGAGGGCTAGGCGCAGGGGCTGGCATCTGGGGTGGCAAAGAAGACGTGTCAATATGCGTGGGCTCGGTGCTGGTGCGGCTGTGCAGACCGTGCACCGGCTCATCAGGCAAGACATCGCCGCAGCGAATCAGCAAGCGGCGCAGCGCCATGGGCGCGAGCCAATCGCTGAGCACCATCGCCAGCGCCAAGCTGCAAGCCAACTGCGTATCCGTCTCCAGCAGCACGGGCCAAGCCAGCAGCAACAAGGCCAGCCCAGTCATGGACAGTGGCTGCATCATCAAGCCCAGCGCAAAGCCTTGGGGCCAGCGCAGCCCGGCCCAGCGCGCGGTGAGGGTACACACGAGCAGCTTGCCGCACAGGCGCACCAAGAGCACCACCGCGATCAGCGGAATCATCAACGCCAACACAATCTCCACTTGCTGTACACCGCTCAATGCACGCAACAGCATACTTACCAGCAACACAGCCGACAGTCCGAACAAAAGCAATTGCGCCAGCGCCGTGAGCCCGGCCTGCACACCGGGCTCTAAGCCGGCATTCGTGCGCGCCTGGCGAAGATGCGTGTGCAAGGTCAGCCCCAAAATCAAGCATGCTGCCCAAACTGGCGCAATTGCTCTTGTTCGGACTGTCGGCTGTGTTGCTGGTAAGTATGCTGTTGCGTGCATTGAGCGGTGTACAGC
>JBJTSL010000094.1:0-4614 GCA_046076625.1 Allobrachymonas sp. | reverse complement strand
CCGCGCCGCTCATTAACATCCACGACATCGTAGTTCACCGGGATTGGCGCGGCCAAGGCCTAGGCCAAATGCTCATGCAAGCCGTTGAGCAGGAGGCGCGCCAGCGCAATGCTTGCAAGATCACTCTTGAAGTGCTCACCGGTAACTCAGTCGCGACGAAAAGCTATGAACGTTTCGGCTTTGCACCTTATGCACTCGATCCAAAAGCTGGCACGGCGACGCTGATGCAGAAATGGTTGTGATTATTGGGCGGACACTCGCATTTCCAAATGCAAGCTGCTCAGCGCTTGCTCATGGATGCGGGAGAGCACACCACCGATACCGCCCTGCTGTGTGTCTTCGATTTGCGCAATCGTGATCCATTCGTTCATCTGAACAGGCAGCGTAGTCGTTAACTTGGATTGGCGCGCCCCTTGCACCAGCGCCGTGCTGATTTCCACTTCTGCCACATCGTTGCCATACCAAAGCGGGCGGGCTGCAAACCCACTGTTGCGATGGATGAGTACCGATGTGGGCACCATGTGCACAGCATCCTTGTAAACCAAAACCTGCACCACCCGCATTGGCACGCTTTGCCCGAGGTTAAAACTCACACTCCCGCCATTGAACACCCGAGCCTCCTGCTGCAATTGTCGACCCCGCTGGCTGTGCTGAGAGATTGCACCGCCGAACTGACGAACTTCAATCAGGAGATTGCGCTGCGGCAGCACTGAAGGATTGGACCGCGCCTGGGACACGATGATTTCAGGAGCACTCTGCGCAGGTTTTAGCACGGCCATAGTCTCAAAAGGCTTTAAAAACAAGCCAGAGAAAGCAAGGCAAGCTTTGCGGCGCGATATTTCCATGTGATCACATGGTACACCGCTGCTTCTGTCGATGGAAGCGCTTGTACCTTTGCCAAGACACCGTATTGCTTGGCCTGCGCAATCGCGGCATACTGGGTCAATCCGATACTTTTTTGCAAGCAGCATCATGAACAAGCCTTCCGCTTCAGTTTTCGCTTCCACTTCACGCCGAAATTTCATGAAAAAAACGGCACACGCCGGCATAAATTCAGCATGGACTGCTCCCTTTTTAATAGCACCTGCCAGCCTCGTAGGCGCGGCTTATGCGCAATCAGACTACCCCAACAAACCCGTGAAAATCGTTGTGGGCTTTCCCGCAGGCGGGGGCACCGATGTGTTCGCACGCGCGCTCGCGCAGGGCTTGCAGCCGCAGCTTGGCGCAAGCTTCGTCGTGGAAAATAAACCGGGGCCGGCGGCGTACTCGCCAGCCAGAGCATGCTGCAAACCGCCGCCGATGGCTACACCTTGCTCCTGGGCAGCACATCCACCCAAGTCGTTGCGCCGCTGCTGCAAAGCAAGCACCCTTTCAGCTCGGAGGATTTCACGCCGATAGCCCATGTGGCCAGTGTGGGCATCGTGCTCGTGGCGCATCCGGCTGCGCCTTTCAACACCGTCTCGGAATTGGTGCGGTTTGCCAAGCAGCACCCCGGCCAGCTCAACTATGCCTCAGGCGGCAATGGCGTGACGAATCATTTGGCCATGGAGTTGCTCAAAAGCCGCGCGGGCGTGTTCATCACCCACATTCCCTATCGTGGCTCTGCTCCTGCGCTGCAAGATGTGATGGCCGGGCAGGTGCCCGTGATGTTTGACTCGATTGCCGCCAGCGGCCCGCAGATTCGTGCAGGCAAAGTGAAAGCGCTTGCGGTGGCTGCCGTGCAACGCAATGAAGCTTTGCCCAACGTGCCCACGATTTCTGAAGATGCGGGCAGTCTTGGTTTGCAAAACTTCGATGCCTCAGGTTGGGTGGCTTTGTATGCACCCAAAGGCTTGCCCGCTTCAATCGTTACCCGGCTGCAAGACGGTGTGGCCAAAGTCCTGGCGCAAACCGATGTCATTCAGCGCTTTGCCAGCGCCGGGGCTCAAGCAAAATTCATGAATGCGGCGGCGCTCAATGCCTATGAGGCGCAGGAGACGCGCAAGTGGACTCAGGCGGTGCGCTATTCTGGTGCCAAAATTGATTGAAACCCGCCGCGGTCGCTTTGGTCAACATTCGCCTTCTAGCAGTGAAGCCGCAGTGCGCTCTGGAAATGCGGGAAGTGGCTCATCAAAGAATTGCGCCACGCCGCCATCAAATGCGATGCGCCCTTCTTGCAACGCAATCACGCGAGTGGCCAATCGCTTGACTTGACCCAAGTTGTGGCTGGCAAACACCAGGGTCATGCCTTGGGCTTTGAGTTGCATCATGAGCTGCTCCAGCTCTCGCTTGGATTGCGGCGCGAGGCTGGAGGTGGGCTCATCGAGGAGCAGCACCTTCGGCTGAGCCACGCAGGCGCGCGCCACGGCTAAGCGCTGCTGCTGCCCGCCAGAGAGCGTGCGTGCGCGGCGAAGGGCGAGGTCGGCCAAATCCACTTGCTGCAAAGCCAGCGCCGCAGCCGACCTTGCGTCTGCCCAGCGCATGCCACGCAGCCAGGCGCTCAGTGCCACATTCGTGAGCACGCTGGCGCGCAGCATCCAAGGCCGTTGGTGCACAAAGCCTTGTTTCTCTGGATCAGCCTGATAAGCGCTGCCGCAAGTCGGCTCAACAAGGCCATGCAGCAAACGCAGCAAGCTGCTCTTGCCACTGCCATTCGCGCCCACCAAAGCCACGCACTCGCCTTGCGCAACCGAGAAATTCAGATCCAGCAAGGCCTTCACTCTGCCCAGCCGCAGGCTGGCGTCTTTCACACTGAGCATCACAGGCGCGTTCATACGGCCATGATCTCGCGCTGCTCACGCCAGCTTTTGATGGCGGCAATGATTGCATTCAAAATCAACACAATCAGCATCAACACCAACCCCAAGCCCAGCGCCAGCGGCAAATCGCCTTTGCTGGTTTCCAGTGCAATTGCGGTGGTCATCACGCGGGTGAAGCCATCGATATTGCCGCCCACGATCATCACTGCACCCACTTCGGCAATCGCGCGGCCAAACGCAGCTATCGCAACCGTGAGCAGCACAAAGCGCTCATCCAGCAGCAGCAGCGCACCGCGCATGCCTTGACGCGCCCCCATACTGCGCAGTTGCTCGCCATGCGCGCGATCGGCATCCTCAATCGTCTGCCGCACCCAAGCCGCCACAATCGGCAGCACGAGCAAAGTCTGGGCCAGCACCATCGCTTTGAAAGAAAACAGCCAGCCCAAAAACCCCAGTGGCCCGCTGCGAGACAGGAGCAAATACACCATGAGCCCCACAACGACGGAGGGCAGAGCGAGCAAGGCATTGAGCAGCGCCAGAACGATGCCCCGCCCTTTGAATCGCGCAATCGCCAGCCACGCACCCAGCGCTGCACCCAGCAAGAAGCCCAGCAATGTAGCCAAACTGCTCACAGTAAGTGAGCGCATGATGATGGCCCA
This sequence comes from Allobrachymonas sp., assembly GCA_046076625.1. Classification (GTDB taxonomy): domain Bacteria; phylum Pseudomonadota; class Gammaproteobacteria; order Burkholderiales; family Burkholderiaceae_C; genus JANMDU01. The sequence continues at coordinate 1,217 of JBJTSL010000094.1, read as the reverse complement.
CAAGGCGGCGTCACCCGATGCGATGAGTATGAGGGCAGTGCTGAAGCTGTCTTGGAGGGAATTCACTGCTTGAATGCTAGGGCTTGAGTGCGGATGGTGCTATTGGTAGTGGCGAGTTATGAATTGCGTTGCATAACTGGTTTTGTTTGAGCTCCAGAGAGCAACCCTGCCACTCAAAAAAACTGTCTAGTCCACTAATGCGCAATTCACCGGCACAGCCTGCAACAGCCTCACACACACCTGTGGATCAAGACTCACCAAATACCCGCGGCGCCCGCCATTGATGAAAATTCGGGGTAACTCCAAAATCGTCTGCTCAATATAGACAGGCATTTCACGCTTCGTTCCAAATGGCGAGGTACCACCCACCAAATACCCCGAATGGCGATTGGCCACCTCTGGCTTGCAAGGCTCCACCGATTTGCGCCCGATCTGCCTTGCCAGATACTTCGTGCTCACCTTGCGATTGCCATGCATTAAAACGACGAGTGGCTTGGCCGCTTCATCCTGCATGATCAAGGTCTTTACCACGATGAACGGGTCTTGCCCCAAGACTTCCGCACTGTGATTCGCCCCGCCGTGCTCCAAGTAGTCGTAAGGATGCTCAGAGAATTCAATTTTGTGCGCTTTGAGCAACGCAGTCGCGGGCGTCTCGGAAACGTGTGCTTTCTTGCTCATGCCGGCGATTTAGCCTTCTTGCTCTGGCCAATCACGGATATAGGCCTTGAGCATCTTGTTCTCAAAATTCTGCGCATCCACCACCGCCTTGGCCACATCATAAAAACTGATCACGCCCATGAGCATGCGGTTGTCAATCACGGGCATATAGCGTGCATGGCGCTCCAGCATCATGCGGCGCACTTCATCCAGCTCGGTAGCGGGGGTGCAAATGAGAGGGCCATCGTCCATGGCGCGATACACAGTGGTCGTGCCCACCACGCCACCATTTTTGTTCACCGCCAAAATCACTTCGCGAAAAGTGAGCATGCCCACCACAAGGCCATGGCTCATCACCACCAATGAGCCAATGTCTTTCTCGGCCATCAAATTCATCGCGGTTTGCAGGCTGTCTTCGGGCGTGATGGTGTAGAGCGTACTGCCCTTGACGCGCAAAATATCACTGACTTTCATGGACTCACTCCTCTTGAACTTGCCCAAATATAGCTCACAATGGTGCGAACTTCGTCCCCTGATTGTCCCTAGGAAAAACCATGCCC
>JBJTSL010000093.1:0-9275 GCA_046076625.1 Allobrachymonas sp. | reverse complement strand
CGCTCGTTGCGATAAACGAAAGCGCCGAGCAGGGCGACTTCGCCGCTCTTGTGGTCGCAGTTCAAATGCGACTTGGCCACTTCAAGCGCCAGGTCTTCACCGTCAAGAGCGTTGTCAAAAAAATCCAAGGGCGTGATCGAGGCGCATTGCAAGATGAGCTTGCCCCGCCATTGATCGCGCAGTTTCTCAAAAACAGCCAAGGAGGTGGGGGCGTCCTTCGTCATCCAATCCAAATGTGTGCGCAGGGCCCGGCAGCCATGATCGTAAGCCTCGCTCAGGGCGCGTTGCATGCGTGGCTCAATGTGAGCAGCGCTCCAGCCATCGCGGTGCTTGGCCATGCGCTCAATCGCGGCAAACAAATCGCCCTCCACTGCGCCGACTTCATCGACCACGAAGGTTTTGTCGATGTGCAGATGCACATCGACGAATGCGGGAAGGAGCATCTGCTTCTGAGAAACTCCTGAATTCATAGCACTCTGCGCAGGTTTGATGCCGGCGATATGCTCTTTTTCTATCAAAATATCAAAGAAATCCACTTCAGAAGCAAAGCCCCGTACGCAGCGCGGAATTTGAACGCCTCGGATCTCTGTCATCGGCACGAACCTCAGCGCGAGGCCTTCACTTCACTCTCGTGCCACTTGCCCAGCACGAGTTTTGAGACGAGATTGAAGAGCAGAAAGATCATCACGCCGGTAAGTGAAACCAGCACGAGGGCAGCAAACATTTTGGGGATCTCGGTGCGAAAGCTCGCCTCCAAAATACGAGAGGCAAGACCCGTTTGCTTGCCTGCCGCGCCCGCCGTGAACTCGGCCACCACTGCGCCAATCAAGCTCAAACCGCCAGCAATCTTCAAGCCTGCAATGAAGTAAGGCATGGCCGATGGGATGAGCAAATGCCGCAATGTTTGCCATGGCGAGGCGCGATACAGCGAAAACAGGTCGCGCAGGTTGTGATCCGCGCTGCGCAGGCCGATCACGGTGTTGGAGAGGATAGGGAAGAAAGCCACGATCCAGGCGCAGAGCAATAGCGCGGCCATGGTGCTGTCGATGAAGATCAAAATCAAGGGCGCAATCGCCACGATGGGTGTGACTTGAAGCACGATGGCAAAAGGGAAGAGGCTAGCCTCCACCCACTTATTCAAAGCGAAGAGGGTGGCAAGAAATACACCGCCCGCCACGGCAAGAAGCAGCGCGCCAAACGTGACCTTCATCGTGAACCACCAGCTTTGCATAAGCGAACCGAGGTTCTCCCAGAGCGTTTGCAGCACGAGCGTGGGGGCGGGCAGGATGTACTGCGGGATGTTGTTGATGCGCACCAGCGCTTCCCAGCCCACCAAGGCGGTTGCAAAAACGATGAAGGGCAGAATTTTTAAGAAAAACTGGCTATTCGCCGGCATATCTATTGAAGAGTTTGCTATTTCTTTTGTAGTGTCTTCAGACATGATGCTCTCCCGCTTTTTGCAGCTCTTGCGAGACTTTGACGCATAGTTGCGCATAACGCTCGGTGTTGCGAAACGCATCGCTGCGTGGATAGGGCTCGTCAATGGCGATATCAGCAATCACGCGGCCCGGGCGCGCGGCCATGATAACGATGCGGTTGGAGAGATAGACGCTTTCATACACGCTGTGCGTCACAAATACTGTGGTGAATTGCTTGGCCTGCCAGAGCGCGAGGGTGTCATTGTTGAGCTTGAAGCGCGTCATTTCATCGAGCGCGGCGAAAGGCTCATCCATGAGCAGCAGGCGCGGCTCGGTGACCATTGCCCTTGCAATCGAGACGCGCATTTTCATGCCGCCAGAAAGCTCGCGCGGATAGACATGGGCGAACTGCGAGAGACCGACTTTGGACAAGGCTTCTTCCACCTGTGGCTTCGCTTGGCTCTGGCTCAAACCCTTCAAGCGCAGCGGCAGCCACACGTTGTCAAACACCACCGCCCAAGGCATGAGTGTGGGCTCTTGGAAGACGAAGGAAATGTGTTTGGAATGATCTTTCGAAGCATCGCCCCAAGCAATCTGACCCGCAGACAAAGGCAGCAGCCCCGCCATCATTTTCAGCGCAGTGCTCTTGCCGCAGCCTGAAGGCCCGAGCAGACTCACGAACTGATGCTCGCCAATTGCCAAATCCACTTCCTGCACAGCCAGCGTGCCGTTGTCATAGCGCTTGCTCACGCGCTGGAGTTCGAGCAGAGTTTTCATTGCGGGATGCTGGGTTGGGAGACGAGTGTGCTCATGGGTAACGAGCTGATCTCTTGCAAGAGTTGCGCCAGCTTTTGTCCTGCTGCTTGCAATACAGCTTGACCTTTTTCAGCAGTAGCCATTGCTGCATTGCCGCATGCACCCATCGGGTTGTAGTCCTGCGTTTGCCAGCCCATTTTGGCGCTCACGCCATTGCCGAGAATCGGGTATATCTGAGAGCGCTCTTGCGAGCTGCTTTTGAAATCCCTCGCTTGGCGCATGTCCACCGTTTGAGGCGCCAGAGCGAGCATCATTGACGTTTCCATATCGCCACCATGGATGCCGAAGCGGTGCTCCTCGGGCGTGAAAAGCGCATTGATGTCGTCGCCCAAAGGCAGGGTGAACCAATTGGTGGAGAACACCAGCATATCGAGGCGAACGCGAAGATCGCGCGCCACGATGTCCATCACACTGATTTGCCCGCCATGTGAATTGAGCAGCACGAGCTTTTTGATGCCTGCGCGGTGCACAGATTCACCGATCTCCGTCCACAGCGCGATGAGCGTTTCGGCCTTTAAGGTCAGCGTGCCTGGAAAGCGCTGGTGTTCATTGCTTTTGCCCACTTGCTGAGTCGGCAAAAAGAGGGCGCGAGTCTGATTCAGGTGAGGCAACGCGGCAGCGATCACGCCATCGACGAGTGTCGTATCAACCGAGGTTGGCAAGTGCGGGCCATGCTGCTCAATGGCAGCGACGGGCAGGACGGCCACGATATCGTCTGCGCCGCTGGCGGCTAGCTGTGCGAATTGTCGGGTGGACAAGTCTGCCCAAAAATGAGAAGGAAGCTTCATTCCCGCATGTTAATCGGGAAATGCAACTCTTTGTCCACCAACGTCTGCCCTGCATGTATTACTGGCCCAAGCAGAGGCAAATGCTCGCTCAATACAACAACCACGCGATGCGGATCAAATGTGCTGTATGGGGCTGCACAGAAGCAATTCGCCGATTTATTCAATGACAATACCGCTTACTCACCTGAACTTTCGCGGCTCACCGCACTCTGCCAGACATGTTTGCTTTTCATCCAAAATCTAGCCTTTTCAGCAGTCAGCTAGTTGCTCTTCTTTTCATAGCAATCTGCGCAGTATTCTTGCCGGCTACTGCCCAAATTGTCTCTAAAAACACCTCTCCAATCGTGACCACCCCACAGGTGCGCGCGGAGCTCTTGGCTTATGCGCCCGACGGTGTGGGCATGGGCAAACAAGTCTGGGTGGGCTTGCAAATCACGCACCAGCCTGAATGGCATACCTATTGGAAGAATTCTGGCGATTCGGGGCAACCCACTGAGATGCAGTGGACCTTGCCTGCTGGCGTGCAGGCAGGCGAGACGCGCTGGCCTGTGCCGAAGAAGATTTGGATTGGTTCGCTGGCAAACTATGGCTACGAGAATACCGTGCTGCTGCCAGTGCCGCTGGAGGTTTCCACACTCTACAAAGCCGATCTGCTCAAGCCCGATTTGGAGGTGCGGCTCAAGGCGGTGTGGCTGGTGTGCAAGCAAGAATGCATCCCGGAAGAGGGCGAGTTTGCTTTGAAAATCCCCGCAACCAGCTCCACTGCGTTGCACAAAGCGGCATTTGAGGCGGCATTTGCGGCGCATCCTCAGGACCTGAAATCGACCGCGATGGCCAAGATTGCTGGCAAACAACTGGAGTTCAGCATTCGTGATTTGCCCGCTTCGCTGAAGGGCAAGACTTTGCAACTGTTTCCAGAAACAGCCGAAGTGTTGGAGAACGGTGCGAAGCTAGCCAGCGAAGACGCGAAGGCTGGCAAATCCACGACGAATTGGCAGCAGGTTTGGACGGGCGATGCGTGGACCGCATCTTTCCCAATTTCTGCACAGCGCAGCGCCAGCCCGGATGTGATGCCGCTGGTGCTGACGGCAGATGGCAAGGCGGCTTATCGGGTGCAGGCCAAAGTGGAAGGCACGTGGCCGCCAGTGGCGCCTGCAGGCCAAGTCTCGCCCGAACTGGCCGCCGCTTTGGCGGCTAACGCGGGCGCTTCCAAAGCGCCGATTCAAGCAGGCGGGGAAGTCAACTCTTTGTTGCCTGCATTGCTGCTTGCCCTGCTCGGCGGCTTGATTTTGAATTTGATGCCTTGCGTGCTGCCGGTGCTTGCGATCAAGGTGCTGGGTTTTGCGAATGCGCCGAGCAACCAAGCGCGGGTCGCTGGCGGCGTGGCCTACACGGTGGGCGTGGTGCTGAGTTTCTTGGCGCTTGGCGGTCTTATGCTCGCGCTGCGCGCCGGTGGAGAGTCGCTCGGCTGGGGGTTTCAGTTGCAGTCTCCTGCGGTGATTGCGGCCTTGGCCGTGCTCTTCACTTTGATTGCTTTGAATCTGCTCGGCGTGTTTGAGCTGGCTAATGTGTTGCCATCGAGGGTCGCCACTTTGCAAGCGAAGAATCCTCAGGTGGATGCGTTTCTATCGGGCGTACTCGCTGTGGCGATAGCCTCGCCCTGCACCGCTCCTTTCATGGGCGCGTCACTGGGCTTTGCGCTGGGTTTGCCCACTTGGCAGGCGCTGGCGGTATTTGCAGCTTTGGGTATCGGTATGGCCTCGCCCTATCTCGCGGCCAGCCTCGTGCCAGCCGTGGCGGGTCTGTTACCAAGACCCGGTGCATGGATGGATGTATTCAAAAAGTTCATGGCCTTCCCGATGTGGGCCACCGTCGTTTGGCTGCTGTGGGTCATCGGGCAACAGACGGGGGTTGATGGCGCTGCTGCCTTGCTCGTTTTGCTGCTGTGCCTGTCCATGCTCATTTGGGGTTTGTCGTTGCAGGGGCGTGCACGATGGGTGGTTGCTATTATTTCAGTAGCACTCTTCGCTGGTTTGATGCCGGCGATCAGTCAAAATATGCTCAAAATCCAGGAAAATCCTATCAATCAAGCCGCAGGCTGGCAGGCTTGGGAGCCGGGCAAAGTCGAGCAGTTGCTCGCTCAAAACCAGCCTGTTTTCGTCGATTTCACCGCAGCTTGGTGTGTCACTTGCCAATACAACAAGAAGACCACACTGGCTGAGCCAGCTGTTTTGCAAGATTTCTCCGCCAAAAAAGTGCAACTTCTACGCGCCGATTGGACAAAGCGTGATCCGGCCATCACCCAAGCCATCACCGCACTGGGTCGCAGTGGTGTGCCCGTGTATGTGATTTACAAACCCGGCAGTGCCCCCGTGGTGTTGTCGGAGATTCTGAGCGCGCAGCAGATTCGAGAGGAACTTGCGAAACTCTAAGCTGTCTTATGTCGATGTTTGAGGAGTACTTGATGAAACGCCGCCAATTTGCTCAATCCACACTCGCCGCCGCTGTGTTGGCCACGACAACGCATGCTTGGGCACAGGCCGCGACTGTTGGCCAAACCGCGCCAAATTTCAGCGCCAAAGATGTGAATGGCAAAACCGTGTCATTGGCCGATTTCAAAGGCAAAACCGTGGTGCTCGAATGGGTCAACCCCGGTTGTCCCTACGTACGCAAGCACTACGATGGCGGCAATATGCAAGGCACGCAGCAAGATGCGGTTGGCAAAAGCGTGGTGTGGCTGGCCGTGAACTCCACCGGCACCGATCACCCTGATTACATGAAACCCGCAGAACTTGCGAAGTGGATGAAAGACAAAAAAGCGCCCGCCACACACACGCTGATGGACGAAGACGGCAAAATCGGTAAGGCTTATGGCGCACGTACCACGCCGCATCTGTACATCGTTGATGGCAAAGGCATGCTGGTCTACGCGGGCGGCATCGACAGCATCCCCAGTGCCAGCGTCTCCGACATACCCAAAGCCACGAATTACATCAAGGCCTCGCTCACCGAAATGGCTGGCGGTAAGCCCCTGAGCAACAGCGTCACCCGCGCTTATGGCTGCTCGGTGAAATACAAATCTTGATGTGATTTTTCTCACGAATTAAGCTCAACACCCCCTTATTCGCGGGATGGTCAGTATTCGGACAATCTGAAACACTCTGGTAAGTTCGCCGTGGGGCGAGAAACTTGTTTGAAGTGGTTCATGCGTCGTTTGCTCAACACCCTATTTCTCACGCTGTGCATCGGCGTATTGTCTGCCTGTGGCGATGGATCGTCTTTGACTGCGGTAGGCGCAGATGCCGAGCCAGCCATTGATGGCGGCGTGGTTAAAGGCCCCGTGTCGGGCTCGCAGGTGTGCGTGTATGCGATTGGCGCGAACGGAGTGCGTGGTGCGAAGATTCCTCTGCGTGGCCCCGGCGGCTCGACAGCACAGATCTCAGCAGGCTGCTGGGTGACGGCTGCTGATGGTTTGTATAACTTTCGCCTGCCTGCGAGCACGCAAGGCGATGTATTGGTTGAGGCCACCGGTGGTCAGTATTGCGCGAGCGAACAGCCGGTCGGTGCGAATGGTTTATGCCCTAGCTCTGTTGCACCGCTCTCTATGGGTGGACAAGCCTTGAGCACCGTGGTGAACGTGCCGGCCAACTCAGCGGGGCAGACGATCTACATCAGCCCAATTTCCAGCGCAGCCGTGGCCGGACTCGGCGGCAATCTCAGCGCAACCGGTTTCAACAGTCGGTTCACTCAGCTGGCCGGCCAACTCAATTTGGGTAATTTCACCCCGACCACTCCGCCAACCACGTCCAGCCTGCCCTTGCTCGGCACGATTTCGCAATACATCGCGCAAGGTGGTTCGCTCACCGCGGTCATCACCAGTTTGAGCAATGGAACGAGCAGTTTTCCTGCAACCACCAGCAGCACGGGTGGCTCTGGCTCTACGACCGGAACATCCACCTCCAGTGCATTCCCGCCACTGGGAACAGCCACATTTAGCAGCACCAACTGGCCTGCCAATGATGAAGCCACCTTCGTCAATGCCGTCGCCGGCAGTTATGACGTGGCGATTTATCGTGCGCCAGCCACCAACCCTGAGTGGATCGGGCCAGGTCGAATCACGGTGGCACGCGTGGGCACAGCGACCACCGCACAGCTGACCACGGCGGGTGGGTTCTTGATCGGGGCTTGGAATTCAGCGAATGTATTCGTCAGCATCATTCACCCCAGCTACAGTCCAGGCTGGCTGTTTGGCAATGGCTTGGCTGGCAGCGCGAGCTATGGCTACATGAGCATCAATATGCAAACGGATGGATCGATATATGGCAGCGCCGGGGGACTCGGCGAAGTTGCATTCCGAAACAACATCATTGCTTACGGTACCGTTGCACCTTCAGCATTGAGCGCGCTGGCAGGCACTTACTCTGGCCCTCAACAGGCCAACACCTGCGGCGGTCCGAGCGTCACGCTGACTTTCACTGCCAACGCCGTGAGTATGAACGGCACACACAGCCTCGCTTGCTCCAGCGTCACCTACAGCGCCACATGGGATGGCAATGACGACTACATTGCTCCCGGCAACAATGGCGAGAGCGTGATTCGCATCGACGAGGCCAAAGGCGGCGGCTCGAGTCCTGCTGGCGGCTTCTGGATTCGCACCAATGGGCTGACCACGGGCTCGGTCGTGATCAATGCCTTGGTCTATGGCCCAGGTTTTGACGGCAATGTGCAATCTGACAATCTGGTCAAGCAAGGTGCTTTAGCCACGCGCGCCCAGTTGACCAACAAGCGATTGAAGCATGTCTCACCAAGTTATCCCGTGAGTCTCGCGTTGACCAGTGGGAGCGGCATACCTGCACCCTTCAGCAGCGCAGGTAACAACCAAATCAGCTTCAACAGCGCTGGCCAATTGGTCTACAAAGGCACAACGTTTGAATACGCCAACGTGGTGGATACACCGAGCACCAGCGACCAACGAACTTTTACCTACAACCGCTTGGACGCGGGGCCGATCGCTTCCTATGTGGTGTTCACCATTCGCACCGATATGAGTTTCGTATCGGGCACCTGGTCTCAGACCACGATCATGGGTAGCACTTCAGGAACGTTGAGCGTGGTACCCTGAACAGGCGTTCCGCTCTCCGCATTCAGTCTCGCGTGAATCCTGTGGCCGAACGGCCGGAGCCTTTGACCACTAAGGGCGGCAGTTCGATCATGCCGAATTCATCGAGAAATTCGCTGGAGCGCGCTTCCTCGGAAGGCCAAGCTTGATTCCACCGGTCTTCCTGCGCAGCCTGAGCCTTCACGGGCTTGGCCGCGGGGGTTGATGGTTCAAACGCGGAAGCCGGGCGACGAGCTTCGAACTTGGTCGCTTGCCATTCTGACTCCTCATGTTGCATGGACATCATCTGCGAATGTTCCTCAGCGGCATGCAGCAGGGGCAACACCATCGCCCGCAAGGCTTGCGCATCGGGCAGGGGTCGGCGGCAAGTTGCCAGACCGTGATCTGCGCAGATTCGAGCGCTTTGAGTTTACGCTGCGTGCCTTCCGAGGGGGTGCCGGTGGTTTTGGACTTGGTCTTCGTCAGTTGAATCACACCCAGTACATCGCCATGCTCCGAGCACACCAAAAAATCAATACAACGCCGCCCCACGCTGCCAAACCACTGGTTGTACGATTTGCTTTGACTCACATTCATGAAACGAGCCAACGCAATTTGCGGCAACAGCAAACATTCAGGCAAGGCCTTTCGCAGATGCAGCATCATGCGCAGCTCGGCATGCGTGAGCGGGCGCATCGTGCTCGGTTTCCAATCTTCCAAACGAAACGAGCGTTGCTTAGAGGGCGATGCTGTGGGAGCAGATCGCCGCAGCATCACCCAACCCAGCAGCGCCAAAGCGATCACCACCAAAAAGCTCACAGGCCAGCCCCAAGCAGACAGATGATTCATTGCAACACACTCCACGCTACCGTAGCGTTTGTTGCATTATGTGGCTGGATGCGTGTCTCCGCGCAAGTAGGCGTGAGCGCTGTGTCAGGGTGTTAAGTCAGCAAATCCGGCAAATCCGTCATGCTGGTGAACACTTGGGCTGCACCCACTTCGCGCATCGCTTGTGCGCTGGAGTGGCCGATTTCGTTTGGACAGTAAGCCAACACGGTACAGCTGGCGGCCACGCCGGCGCGTGCACCCGTGGTGCTGTCTTCGATCACAACACAGCGTTTTGGATCAACGCCCAAGGCAGCAGCAGCAGCAAGA
>JBJTSL010000092.1:0-22706 GCA_046076625.1 Allobrachymonas sp. | reverse complement strand
ATGCGCGATTCCAGCGTTTTCTTGCGGTCTTGATCGAAGAAGAATTTCGCATCCGCCAAGCGCGGGCGCACGACGCGCTCGTTGCCGCCAATGACGGCGCTCGCATCATCGGGGCGGATGTTGCTCACAACGAGAAACTTGTTGGTCAGCTTACCTGCAGCATCAAGCAGGGGGAAATACTTCTGGTTGGCCTTCATTGTGAGAATCAGGCACTCTTGCGGCACATCTAGGAATTGCTTTTCAAACTCGCAAATCAACACATTCGGGCGCTCGACCAGCGCAGTGACTTCATCGAGCAGTGCATCGTCTTCGATGGGCTTGCATGCACCGCCCACCTTCGCTGCGGCAGCAGCCAACTGCTGGGCAATCTCCGCTTTGCGCGAAGCAAAGCTGGCAATCACCGCGCCATCTTTCGCCAGCGTTTGGGCATAACTGTCCGCATCCGCAATCGTCACCACAGGCTTGGCCGCTTCAAAGCGATGACCCTGCGTCGCGTTGCCTGCATTCAAGCCCAGCGCCGTCACAGGCACGACGTCCGAGCCATGCAGCGCTAGCAGCGAATGCGCAGGCCGCACAAAGCTCACACTGCTCCAGCCCGGCAACTCGCAACCGCTTTTCAGTTGATAGCTCATGACTTTTGGAATCGGCAGCTTGGCAATCGCCTCGTTCAAGGCCTTTTGCAAACCTTCGGCCAGCGTGGCGCCTTTGGTCGTGCTTTCATAAAACAGCGCCTCGGCCTTGCCGTCCATCACGCGCTTCAAGCCCGCCACAGCAGAAGCATCCGCGCCAAGCGCTTGCAGTTTTTTCAGAAGTGCGGGCGTGGCTTGACCATCGGCGCTCAAGCCTACCGCCACAGGCATGAGCTTTTGGGATATCGCTTTGTCAGCAGCTTGGGCAGCGACCGCGCTCACATGCGCAGCCAAACGACGGGGTGATGCAAATGCTGTAAGTTTAGATTCCGCACTTGCTAGACCTTGTGCTTTGAGTTGATCGAGCAGCACGCTGGCGAAGGCGTCACCAAGTTTATTCAACGCTTTCGGCGGGAGCTCTTCGACAAACAATTCAACGAGAAGGTTTTTCATAGTTCTAGTTTTTCTTTACGCTGCTTTTTTCTCGATTTGCGCGACCCATTCGCGCGGCGCCATCGGAAAAACCAAACGCTCGCGGGAATCGTAGTAGCTTTGAGCCACGCTGCGCGCCAAATTGCGAATGCGGCCAATGTAGGCAGCGCGCTCAGTGACGCTGATCGCGCCGCGCGCATCGAGCAAGTTGAAGCTGTGCGCAGCTTTCAAGACTTGCTCATACGCAGGCAAAGCGAGTTGCTGCTCCATCAAATATTTGGCTTGCTTTTCATGGGACGCAAATGCAGCGAACAAAAAGTCTGCATCGCTGTGCTCAAAGTTGTAGGCGCTCTGTTCTTTTTCGTTTTGCAGATACACATCGCCGTAACTCATCGTGTCGGTCCACTTCAGGTTATAGACGTTATCCACGCCCTGCAAATACATCGCCAAGCGCTCAAGGCCATAAGTGATCTCGCCGGTGATGGGCTTGCAGTCAATCCCGCCGACTTGTTGGAAATAGGTGAACTGCGTGACTTCCATACCATTGAGCCAGACTTCCCAGCCCAAGCCCCAGGCACCAAGCGTTGGATTTTCCCAATCGTCTTCCACGAAACGGATGTCGTTCTTTTTCAGATCAAAGCCCAAGGCTTCGAGACTACCGAGGTACAACTCCAAAATGTTCGCTGGCGCGGGCTTCAAGACCACTTGGTATTGGTAGTAGTGTTGCAAACGGTTGGGGTTCTCGCCATACCGGCCATCTTTGGGCCGGCGGCTGGGCTGCACATAAGCGGCCTTCCAAGGCTCAGGGCCCAGCGCTCTTAAAAATGTGGCAGTGTGCGACGTGCCCGCGCCGACTTCCATGTCGTACGGTTGTAAAAGGGCGCAGCCTTGCTTATCCCAATAGGATTGCAAGGTGAGGATGATTTGTTGAAACGTGAGCATGAGAAAAACACAAGCAGCCAAACTGGCGTAAACCCTTGATTTTACGGGGCTTTACACCGATTAAGCTGTTGCTATGCCTGCACAACAAATTGCTCTTGCCTTGGTGCTGGCCACCATGGTGTTTTCTATCGCGCTGGAACTCAAGGTGGCGGATTTCAAGCGCGTCGCCCAAACGCCGCTAGCCGTCATTGCGGGTTTGATTCCGCAGTTCATTTTGCTGCCCGTGGGAACTTGGGCAGCCACACTCATACTGGATTTACCCCCTAACGTGGAAGCAGCCATGATTTTGGTGGCGGCTTGCCCGGGCGGCAGTTTGTCCAACGTGATCACGCATTTTGGGCGCGGCAATACGGCGCTATCGGTGAGCATTTCAGCCGTGGCCGCTTTAATCGCCTTGGTGGCCACGCCGTTTAACTTTGCTTGGATGATCAGCAGCAATCCCGTGACGGCCAGTTGAATGCGTAGTCTCTCGATTGACCCCAGCGGCATTTGGGTGAGCCTCTTGGTGATGCTGGCGATTCCCATGTTGATTGGTATGACGGTGGCTTACAAACTGCCGCAGCTTGCGGCCAAGCTCACCAAGCCTTTGGCGAATTTTTCACTGGTGGCGCTCTTTGCTTTCATCATCTTGGGGCTGCTCAAAGAACGCAGCAGCTTGACGCTGGCTTTGCTGCCCACCTTGCTACTGGTGATTGCGCACAATGCCAGCGGCCTTGCATTGGGTTGGCTGACATCGAAAGCCTTTGGCGTGAGCACGCCTGATCGCCGCGCCATCATGATCGAAGGCGGCATGCAAAATTCCGGCCTCGCTCTGGGCATCATCGCGCTGCAATTTGGCAACGACTTTGGCATGGTCACGATTGCTGGCCTTTGGGGCATTTGGCATATCGTGAGCGGCCTGGCTTGCGCTTACACGTGGCGCGGGCAAGACCATCGAAAAGATAGGCAAAACGCTTGATCGTTCGTTCGTGAGACAATAGAGGCCTGTCAACGCAATGTTGACGACTGAATCCCTTCCGCGTCGATTGCGTTTCAGCCCTTTCTAGCTACATATTTTGTAGCTGACGCAACCTCCCAGCTTTATTGAAACTTCGCTGGGTTTGCTTTGAAAACTCTCATGTCTTTTGATACTTTGGGCCTTGCGCCTGCCTTGCTTAAAGCGGTTGCCGCTGAGGGCTACAACACCCCTACCCCCATTCAACAACAAGCCATTCCGCTGGTTCTTGCTGGTACCGATCTGCTCGCCGGCGCGCAAACCGGCACGGGCAAAACTGCCGCTTTCACGCTGCCCTTGCTGCATCGCCTTTCCTTTGGCCGCAGCGTGCCGAATAAATTTGGCAACCCCGGCGTGCGAGCCCTCATCCTCACGCCCACACGCGAGCTCGCAGCTCAGGTAGAGGAAAGCATCAAGACCTACGGCAAATTCTTGCAACTCAAATCTGCCGTGATTTTTGGCGGCGTGGGCATGAACCCGCAGATCGATAAACTTCGCCGTGGCGTTGACATTCTGGTGGCCACGCCCGGCCGCTTGCTGGATCTGGCCGGCCAAGGTGTGCTGGATTTGCAAACCGTGCAAATGCTGGTGCTCGACGAAGCCGATCGCATGCTCGACATGGGCTTCATCCACGACATCCGCAAAATCTTGGTGCTTTTACCGAAGCAACGCCAAACTTTGCTGTTTTCCGCGACCTTCAGCGTTGAAATTCGCGAGCTTGCCCAGAGCTTTTTGCACAACCCACAAAGCATCCAAGTCACGCCACCCAACACCACCGTGCAGCGCATCACCCAAAGCTGGAGTCTCGTGAGCCGCGACAAGAAAAAAGAAGCGCTTGCGCACATCATCAAGAGCCGCGAGTGGAATCAAGTGCTGGCCTTCACGCGCACCAAATTCGGTGCCAACGACGTGGCCGCGTATTTAGAAAAGCAAGGCATCAGCGCGATGGCACTGCACGGCAACAAAAGCCAGAGCGCACGCACGCAAGCACTGGCCGAATTCAAGAGCGGAAAACTACGCGCCCTCGTGGCGACCGACATTGCCGCTCGCGGCATTGACATCGAAGAGCTGCCGCATGTGGTGAATTATGAGATTCCCAACGTGAGCGAAGATTATGTGCACCGCATTGGCCGTACCGGCCGCGCTGGCAAAGACGGTTTTGCCATCAGTCTCGTGTGCCTTGACGAAGAAGGCTTTTTGCTCGACATTGAAAAATTCACCAAACAGCGCATTCCGCGCGAAGATATGCCTGAGTTTGCGCCCGTGGCTGGCGAAAAGGCTATGCCCATGGCCATGGGTCGGCAAGTGCTTTGGGGCGGTGCAGGCAAGCCGCCCAGCCGTGAAGAAATGGCCGCAGCTGGCAAAGCGGCGCGCCGCGAGATGATGCAGCGAATCAACACGCGTAAGGAAAGCGAACGCAACTCCGCCAGCAATTCGGGCGCTGGACGCAGCGGCAATAACGGTGGTGCTCGCTTAAGCAATGGCACGGCCCGCGCGCCCTCTCATTCACCTTCCCGCTCACCGTCCCACATTCCCTCCCTCAACCACGGCGCTGGTAGCCAGCCCGATCCGATGCGCACGGGGGTGGACAGCTTCGCCGGCCGTGGTAGAAACACCAAGGGCGGTAACGGCGGTAGCCGTGGTCGTTCGGGTGGCGCATCAGGCGGGGGTTTTGGAGGCAACTCAAATGGCAACTCATTCGGCAGATCACAAAGCGGCAACGGGAACGGTGGCTCTGATCGCGGGGGCTTCCGGTCTGGTCGGTAAGGAGCTGCTGAGCTTGTTACTCGCAGACTCAGCTTGCTGCGAGGTGCACAGCCTCGTGCGCAAACCGCAGGCGTTGCAGCACCCCAAGCTTCGCAGCCATGCTGTGGATTTTCCTAGCTTGGGCACAGCCTCGTCGCAAGTATTGGCTCTGCCGCCCATTGACGAAGTTTATGTTTGCTTGGGCACCACCATCAAGGTGGCTGGCAGCCAGGCGGCTTTCCGCGCCGTGGATTTTGATGCCGTTCTGGCTGTTGCCCGCACGGGAATTGCGCTGGGCGCTACGAAATTGGGAGTCGTTTCAGCCATGGGCGCAAGCGCTCGATCCGGTGTGTTCTACAGCCGTGTCAAAGGCGAGATGGAAGATGCGGTGGCCCAGCTCGGCTACCAGAGCGTGAGCATCGCCCGCCCTTCCTTCTTGGCCGGAGACCGTGAGGCTTTGCAACAAGCGACGCGCTCTGGCGAAAAAATCGCCCTGCGCCTCAGCCAATGGCTCAAGCCACTGATCCCGGCCAACTACCGCAGCGTGCAGGCCAGTGATGTGGCGGCGGGCTTGCTGCGCCAAGTGCGCCGCGGTCAAACGGGTGTGACGGTTTTGCTGTCGGCCCAGTTCGGCTCATGATCTGCGTATCATCGCAAGCATGAACTCTCAGCCTGCGACCCTCTCCGCCACCTTGACTTGCGCCACGGCCAATGTGTTGAACTTGGCCAATCCGGGGCGCATGTTTTATCCGAATCAGGACGTGTATTCGCAAAACGAGTTTGAGCGCAAGATCGAATGGCTGGGCGGGCGTATTGCGGCACTCAATGCTGATGTGCTGGCGGTGCAGGAAGTCTGGGATGAAGCAGCCATCAAGGCGGCTGTGTCACGCTCAGGCCTGCGCTACAGCACGGTGGCCGTGCCGGGCGCGGAAAACACAGAGCATCAGCACGGCGCGCAGCACACGCCACGTGTCGGTATCGTGACGCGGCTGCAGGTAGACAAGCTCCAATCCTTTTCAGAATTCCCGCCTGAGCTGCGCGTGCAGATCCCCGGCTTGGGCGAACATGTCAAGTTTGAGCGCCCACCTCTGCTGGCCTCGCTGCGGATGAAGCATGGTCAAGCGATTCACATACTGACCGCCCATTTGAAAAGCAAGCGCCCCAAATTGTTGAAAGATGCGCAAGGCACGCCACTAGAAGATCGTGAAGATCCCAAAATCACCGCGCTGGCCACACTGCGCAGCCTGATGATGCGCGGGGCTGAAGCTGCGGCAATGCGGCATATCGTAGTGGATGTGCTCCAGCGCACGCATGAGCCGCTGATCGTGATGGGTGATTTCAACGATGGCCCACACAGCGTGACCACGCAGCTCATTGCCGCCACCAGCGAAGTGGCCTACGACAAAGCCGCCCGTGATGCCGCGCTGTGGAATGCCTACGAAGTGCAAGGCGAAATGGCTTTGAAACGCGATGTGGCCTACAGCCACATCCACCAGGGTTTTCCCGAGGTGCTCGATCAAATCTTCGTCAGTGAAGAATTTCTACCACGCAGCAAATTCAGCATCGGTGATGTGCGCCGTGTGGACTTTTTTAACGACCATTTGCAAGAAGGCAAAGACCGCAGCCGCTCGGATCATGGCTTTGTGCGGGCAGTGATGCGCATTCGTCTTTCGGAATAAAAAAAGCGACCCCTAGGCCGCTCTTGACACGCACGACGCACGCACCGAAGCGCATCAGCCCATATGCAAACCACCGTTGCAAGAAAAGTCTGCTCCGGTGGTAAAACCCGATTCATCGCCAGCGAGCCAGCCAACGATGCCGCCGATTTCGTCTGGTGTGCCTAGGCGTTTCACTGGAATCGTCGCCACGATTTTTTCTAAGACATCGGGGCGGATGGCTTTGACCATATCGGTGCCGATGTAGCCAGGGCTCACGGTGTTGACCGTCACGCCTTTGGCGGCCAGCTCTTGCGCCAGCGCCATGGTGAAGCCGTGCATGCCGGCTTTGGCGGCGGAGTAATTCGTCTGGCCAGCCTGGCCTTTTTCGCCGTTGACCGAGCTGATTTGGATGATGCGGCCAAAGCCTTTTTCCACCATATCGGGCACGACTTGTTTGGTCACGTTGAACATGGAGTTCAAGTTCGTGTCGATCACAGCATCCCAATCTTCGCGCGTCATTTTGAGGAACATGCGATCGCGGGTGATGCCTGCGTTGTTCACCAACACATCAATGCTGCCATGCTCGGCTTTGGCTTTGGCAAAGGCTTCCGTGGTGGAATCCCAATCGGCCACGTTGCCAACTGAGGTTCGGAAGCTAAAGCCCAAAGCGGCTTGCTCGGCAATCCATTTAGCGTGATCGCGCGTCGGGCCGCAGCCGGCGATGACTTTGAAGCCGCGCTTGTGCAAAGCTTGGCAAATCGCG
The DNA here is from genome assembly GCA_046076625.1 of Allobrachymonas sp. GTDB lineage: Bacteria > Pseudomonadota > Gammaproteobacteria > Burkholderiales > Burkholderiaceae_C > JANMDU01. Next base: position 15,542 of record JBJTSL010000092.1, on the reverse strand, counting down.
GTGCCGATACCACCCATGCCGCCAGTGACGTAGGCTACTTTTTGACTCATGATGATTTCCTTCTAGATAAAACGATAAATGGGGTCAGTAGATGGGGTCAGAGCAAAATTTCGTCTTGGTATTTTTGCTCTCCGGATAAATGGTTGTCCTGAATTTCGATCTGACCCCATTTATCTTTCACAACTCAAAGATTGTTGACGCGGATCAGCGCTCAAGGCAGAGGGAAACCCCCATACCACCGCCGATGCACAAAGCCGCCAAGCCTTTCTTGGCATTCGTGCGCTGCATTTCATGCAAGAGCGTGACCAGAATGCGGCAACCGGATGCACCAATTGGGTGACCAATCGCGATTGCACCGCCGTTGGCGTTGACCTTCGCAGGATCAATGTCGAGCGCTTTGTTGACGGCGCAGGCCTGCGCTGCAAATGCTTCGTTCAATTCAAACAAATCGACGTCAGCAGCTTTCCAACCCGCGCGCTGCAAAGCCTTCTGCGAGGCCGGCACTGGGCCCATGCCCATCGTGGCAGGATCGAGGCCGCTCGTGCCGAAACTGACAATGCGCGCCAATGGGGTGAGGCCAAGTGCCGCAGCTTTTGCAACGCTCATCACGACCACGGCCGCCGCACCATCATTGATGCCGGATGCATTGCCCGCCGTCACTGAGCCTGCTTTGTCGAAGGCAGGGCGTAGGCCGCTTAAAGCCTCCGCATTGGTTTTCTTGTTGATGAATTCATCGCTATTGAAGACGATCGGATCGCCTTTTTTCTGCGGGATCACCACGTCCACAATCTCGGCAGCAAACTTGCCTGCGGCTTGCGCAGCTGCGGCTTTGGTTTGCGATCCTAGAGCCAACGCATCTTGCATCTCGCGCGTAATGCCGTGCGCTTTGGCGACATTTTCTGCCGTGATGCCCATGTGGTATTGGTTGTACACATCCCACAGGCCGTCCACAATCATGGAATCGACCATCTTCCAATCGCCCATGCGCTGGCCGTCACGGCTGCCCATCACCACGTGGGGCGAAGCGCTCATATTTTCCTGACCACCGGCCACAACGATTTCGCTGTCGCCCCAAGCCACCGCTTGCGCAGCAAGCATCACGGCTTTGAGGCCAGAGCCGCAGACGGCGTTGATGGTGAGCGCTGGTGTCTCTTTGGCCACGTCAGCCTTCATCATCGCTTGGCGTGCCGGATTTTGGCCGCTGCCTGCCGTCAGCACCTGACCCATGATGACCTCGCCGATTTGCTCAGGGCTCAATTTCGCTCGGGCCATCGCTTCCTTGATCGCGATGCTACCCAACTCAGGGGCACTAACCTTGGCGAGTGAGCCGCCAAACTTGCCCACTGCAGTGCGGGCGGCGGAGACGATGACGATGTCTTGCATGATGGTTCCTTTGAGTTGAGTCGATGGTGAGGATAGAGGATTTTTGAACGCAGAGGACGCGAAGGTTTCGCAAAGGTCGCAGAAAAGAGAGTCAGATAAGATGATTCAAGAGGTTCGACGATTAGCTCGACGTACTTTTTTCTTGTTCTGGTTTGTATTTTTCGCGCCTTCCGCGAATCCTTCGCGTCCTCTGCGTTCAAAAATGTATTTGCATTAAGCCTTCGCCTTCACATACCTCCCCGGCGCAGGTTCAATGACCTTTGCCGAGTAAGTACGAGGTGCAGCAAGAAGCTTGCCTGCTTGCGGTTTGAGCCAAGCGAACCAATCGGTCCACCAGCTGCCGGGATGTTCCTTTGCCGTTTTGAGCCATTCGGCTTGCGTCTTGGGAAAGTGGTTGTCCTTGCCAATCCAATGCGAACGCTTGCCCGCAGCTGGCGGATTGATCACGCCAGCGATATGACCACTTGCGCCCATCACGAAACGCTTTTTGCCGGTGAGGATTTGCGTGCTGGCGTAAGCCCCGCCGCCATTGACGCCAATCGGCACGATGTGGTCTTCACGCGAACCGTAGATGTAGGCTGGGATATCGATCTTGGAGAGATCGAGCTTTTCGCCGCAGACGGTGAGCTTGCCCGGCTTCTTCAAATTGTTTTCCAGATAGGTATTACGCAGATACCAGGCGTAAAACGGTCCTGGCAAATTCGTCGCATCGGAATTCCAATAAAGTAAGTCAAAAGGAGGAGGCGTTTCGCCTTTCAGGTAATTGCCAACCACGTAATTCCACACAAGATCATTGGGGCGCAAGAAGCTAAATGTGCTAGCCAGTTCCTGACCTTTGAGCAAGCCGCCTTGGGCGTATTGCATTTCACGCATTTTCACGCTGGCTTCATCGATGAAGATATCGAGGATACCGGTGTCGGAGAAATCCAGAAATGTCGTGAGGAAAGTAGCGCTGGCCAGAGGCTTTTTGCCTTGTGCCGCCAATACCCCCAAAGCTGTGCCCAATATCGTGCCACCTACACAAAAACCCAAGGCGTTGATCTGTTTTTGCTTCGTCAGAGCAGAAACTTTCTCGATAGCACAAATCGCCGCATGCTCGATGTAGTCGTCCCAAGTCTTGTCTTGTAGCGATTCATCCGGGTTGCGCCAGCTCACCACGAAGGTGCGATGCCCCTCGCTCACAAGATGGCGCACCATCGAGTTCGCTGGCTGCAAATCGAGGATGTAGAACTTGTTAATGCAAGGCGGAATCACAAGAAAGGGCTTTTCAAACACTTGTTTCGTGAGTGGCTTGTACTCGATGAGCTGGAACAACTCATTCTCAAAAACGACAGCGCCTTCTGTCGTGCCTACATTGCGACCCACTTCAAACTGGCTTTCATCCGTCATCGACATATGGCCTTGGCGCATGTCAGACAGCATGTTTTGTATGCCCTGCGCGATACTCTGACCATGCGTGTCGATGGCCTTCTTCTGCGCTTCGGGGTTCAGCGCAAGAAAGTTTGATGGCGAAGAGGCGGCAATTTGCTGCTCGGTGGCAAAGCGCAGGCGGGCTTTGGTTTTGGCATCCGCTTGCACGCAATCGACCATCTGCATCAGCGTGCGGGCGTTGAGTAGATACAAAGCGCTGGTGAAACTGGCCACTGGGTTGCCACCCCAAGCATCCCCAGAAAAGCGGCGGTCAGTGATGGGCGACGTCTGCAAGCCGTCCGCCGAAGCTTGGCCCCATAGCGCCTTCACTTCTTTCAAATAGCCCTGCTGCACCACTTGCATCGCCTGCGCGTCCAACTGAAAAGGCGCAAATGCCTCAAAATTCATTCTTGTCTCCAAATTGCTCTATTTATTCGGGAAAACCCGAGTATCTCAAAGATTTTGCTGCGGTGCAACAATTTTTTATCATCGCAAGGTTTTCTGCCACTCTACCCCCTACCAGCCGATCGGACAAGCTCGGTTGTACCGCCAAATTTAGCACTCACTCCACTTATGTACCTCGTTGCCATCGCCTGGATGTATGTCGTCGTTATGATGAGCGTGGCCGAAGCCACAGCGCCCAACGGCACGCTGCTGGGCGCTGTGGTGACCTTTTTTCTCTACGGCGTGTTGCCTTGCGTGATCTTGATGTATCTCATGGGCACCCCGATGCGCCGACGCGCGATTCGTGCGAAGGAGCAAGCGGAGTTGGAAGCTTTGCGTGCGCAAGTTGCCGCGCAAGAGACTTCAACTCAGCCAAATGCTGGCCGCGAATCTGCCGCTGACCCTGTCGCGCCGGTGCGAAAAAAACTTTGATGGGTTGCTCAATGTGCACCACTCGGTGCTGCCATCGTTACCAAAAATTTGCGTGATCCCTCGCTTGGCCAAACGCTGCCTTGCCAGCGCTGGCAGATCGCCGAGGTATTTGCCATGAGCCAGCGGTTTGAAATGCCGCGCAACATGAGCGTCCGCCTGCAAAAAGGCTTCCCGCACCTCCGCGCCCACCTCAAAAGCCTGTGGTCCGATGCACGGGCCGAGCCACACCAGCAAGTCTGAAGCTATAAATTCAGTAGCACTCTGCGCAGATTCCATGCCGGCGTACTGTCGAAAATGCTCTAAAAATCGCTCTAAAACGCCTTCACTCGCCTCACCACACAGCCCGCGCCAACCCGCATGCGCCGCGCCCACGAGTGTGCCGGCACGGTTGCTGAACAGCACGGGCAGACAATCTGCCACAAGAACCGTGCAGGCCACGCCTTTTTGCGGGCTGATGCAAGCGTCAGCCACCCTGCCATTCGGCGTTCGCGAATCAATCGTCACCACTTCAAAACCATGCACCTGCTTCAGATACACCGGCCTAGCTTGCAGCGCATGCGCATAAATCTCGCGATTGCGCGTGACAGCTTGAAGCTGATCACCCACATGGTCACCCAGATTGAGCGAGTCAAACGGCGCAACAGACGCCCCCCCCGAGCGCAAACTGCATGCGCTGCGCACATGGGCAGGCACGGGCCAATCGGGTTGCAGAAAGTGCGGAACCATCAACTCACCGATGGTAAGGGTCCGAAAAATCCCAGTACGCGCATCACCCTGCCCTGCGCATCCGTCTCAGTCACATCCATACCGACCAGAAACACCTTGGATTTCACGCTGATTTCCCAACTATAGCGATACAGCTGGTGGTGCACACCCAAAGTCGCCGAGCGGCGGATGTCTGCTTCGGGATACTTGGTGCGAAACTCGCGCACGCTCTGTTCGAACGCGTCGATGCCGCGCGTGATGATCGTGGGATCGATGAACTCCACCTCGGGGCTCAGGGCCTGCTCCAGATGCGCGCGCACTTTGCTCATATCGCGTTCATTCCAAGCGGCAAACATGGCGCCAAAGCTTGGGGGATAGCTGCTCATACGGACTCCTGTCATGTTTTTAAACGCTTGTGCTGCAGCATAGCGCGATGTCGCGAAGCCGTCATGCAGGCATTGTCACAAAATAGACTGCTGCTACGATGCACCAACACTCCCGCAGGAAACGCCATGCCCAGCTTCGACACAGACTATCTCATCATCGGCGCAGGCGCGACGGGCCTGTCTTTCGCCGACACGCTGTTGCAAGAGAGCGATGCACACATCACGATTGTAGACAAGCATGCCCAGCCCGGTGGGCATTGGAATGATGCCTACCCCTTCGTCGCGCTACACCAACCTTCCGCGTTTTACGGCGTGAATTCACTGGAGCTGGGTACGCGGCGCAAAGACACGGTGGGGCACAACACCGGCCTGTATGAGCTGGCCAGCGGCGCCGAAGTCACAGGCTACTTTCATAAGGTGATGCACCAAAGCCTGCTGCCCAGTGGGCGCGTGCGCTATTTGCCAATGAGCCGCTTCACGGGCATGGATGGAGCGCGAGCCGATGTGCAATCCCTGCTCACTGGTCAAGATATGCAGATCGGCGTGCGCAAGAAGCTGGTGGATTCCACGTTTTTCACACCGCAAGTGCCGGCCACCACCGCACCCAAATTCAGGGTCGCAGACGGGGTTCGCCTCGCCACGCCCACGCAGCTCACGCACCTTTGGCAAAGCGAAAATCGACCCACCAACTTTTGCATCTTGGGCGCTGGCAAAACAGCGATGGACGCTGCCATTTGGCTGCTGGGCTGCGGAGCAGCACCTGAGAGCATCCATTGGGTGATGCCGCGCGATTCATGGCTGGTCAACCGCATCACCACCCAACCCGGCGAAGAGTTTTTTGCGCACTCAATTGGCGGCGTGGCCAAGCAAATGAAAGCGCTGGCAGAGGCCGTGAGTGTGGACGATCTTTTTGAACGCTTAGAAGCATCCGGCCAGATGCTGCGCATGGACCGCTCACAAAAGCCGCGCATGTTTCACTACGCGACCATCTCCGAAGGTGAAGTCGCGCTCTTGCAACAAATCAAGCAAGTGATTCGCCAAGGCCGCGTGCAGGCGATTGAAATGGACGCTCTCGTGCTCACAGAAGGCCGCGTCACCCTACCAGCGGGCACGCTCTACATCAACTGCACCGCCTCCGCGGTCGAGCCGCGTGACAACGAGCTGATCTTCCAGCCAGGCCGCATCGTGCCCCAGCTCGTGCGCGCGCCCTTGGTCACTTTCAGCGCCGCCGTCTGCGCCTATGTAGAGGTGAATTACCAAGACGATGCGATCAAGAATCAGGTCTGCGCCGTTGTGCCCTTCCCGCGCGACATCGCCGGCTACATTGCATCCACCATTGCCAACATGACCAACCAAGTGCGCTGGAGTCAAGACAAAAAATTGCGCAACTGGATGACCAACAGCCGCTTGGACGGTTTCAGCAAGATGACCGCCAGCATCGGCGAAGACGACCTCGAAAAAATCGCCATCCTGGGCGAGCTGCGTACCCACGGCATGGCCGCCATGGGCAACGTGAAAAAACTCATGGCTTCGTGGCAGTCTGCGTCATAAAACGCACGATCAACAACTGCGCCACAAAATAAGTGCCCAGCACCCACAGTTGGCTCAAAGGCAAGGGAGAGACGAATTTGTTCCAGCCCAGCAGGCTGTCTGAGCACATGAAGACGAGCGCACCCACCGCCACCCAGCGGGATTCTGAAGTTTTGAGCACACTGGAGCGCCCCAGCGCCTGAGCGCCCATCAGCGCGATCACAGCCACATACACCGCCACAGGCAGCTTCAAAGCCGCAGGCAGATACGCCCACAGCAAGGCATACATGCCCATGCCAACACTTGCCGTCACCAGCAGCGCACTCTTGCTCGGCAGCCATCCCACGCCTTGCCGAAACAGCGCAATAAAGCACAGATGCGCCAGCAAAAAACTCGCCAAGCCTTGAATGAAAGAACCCGGAAACATCAGCCACACATCGCCCATCACGGAGAGAGCCAAAGCTGCCAAGAGCAGTACTTTTAAGCGTTTTTGGGAATTCCCCGGCACAGAATCTGCATAGAATGCTACGTAAAAAATAGCAAAACCGACGCCCAAGGGCTTGCAGATGCGATGCAGGCTGAGCCACAGATCAGCCCCGGCGGCGCCCCACAGGGGTGTGCTGAGCGCCGCAAAGCAAGCGCTCGCGGTCGCCAACACCGCTGCCCAACCCGCTGCGCCGAGCCAAGGATGAAGCCGTCCTTGAAGCACCGCATTCGTGCACCAGAGCATGCCCATCAGCGCCAACACGCTCACCAGCTGCACGCTTTGCGCCATGTCATCTGCAAACCATAAGAACGCCGCTACCGCACCCAGTAGCAGTTGAAAACTCAGCAGTCCAAACGCCTGAGCGGCGCGGCTGATTTGCGCCTCGTATTTGTTATGCGCCTGCGCCATATCAAACACAGGCTTAGCAAACCGCGCCGCCACATCGGCGGGCCGCCAGCCTGGCGGTTTGAGGAATACGCGCAGCTTATCGCCCCAATTCTTCGCATGCCAAGCGTCATGCAGTAGCGCGGAATACACCTCCACATTCGCCCAAATCGGATCCCAGCTTTTGAGCGGGCTGCGCGTGCCATACACACACTTCTCATCTTCTTCTTTGAAGCTGCCAAACATCCTGTCCCACACCACCCAAATGCCGCCGTAGTTGCGATCCACATACGCGTCGTTTACGGCATGGTGCACCCGATGGTTGCTCGGGCTGCAAAACCAGCGGTCAAACCAACCTAGCTTGGGCACATGCTCGGTATGCACCCAAAATTGATACAGCAAATCAATCAGCGCCACAATGCCGAACACCGCAGGCGGTACGCCGGCGAGCGCCATCGGCAAGTAAAACACCCAACCCAGCAGCGCCCCAGAGCTCGTCTGCCGCAGCGCAGTGGAGAGGTTGTAGTCTTGGCTCTGATGATGCACCACATGCGCCGCCCAGAGAATCGCGCTCTCGTGGCCCATGCGGTGCAGCCAGTAGTAGCAAAAATCATAAAAAATCAGCGCCAACACCCAGCCATACCAAGTGTTCCAAAACGCCTTCGCCGCCTCCACCGGCACCCAACTCACGCTCGCATACACCGCCGTGTAAATCCCCACCCGCAGCAAGCGCGTGAACACCGCCGTGAACTGGCTCATCATCCCCAAGCCAATGCTGCTCACCATGTCTTGCAAGCGATAGGTATTGCGGCCTTTCTTCAGCCCCCAAGCGAACTCCAGGGCAATCAGAAGGAAGAAAACGGGGGTAGCGAAAACGATGACTTTGCTCATAGGGGCATTATCAGGCGTGCATGACTGTCATGAGTTTGAGGTGGTTTTTTGAGAAAAATCCCATCCGAAGTCCAGTACATGACTCAGCAAACACAGCATGCCCCACAATGAGTAATCTGATGCATGCTGCTGATTTGCCCACTCAATGGAGTCCAACACTTGTTTTGGAGCATCGGAAGAGATCGCTGCCGTACTCATGGCAAGCACACAAGTCAGGACGAAGAGCACGAGTCAAGCTCTGATGACAATTCGCTTGTTCATCGTGGTCTCCATATAGATGATGGATGGCATCGCCAAGGTCAACATGTCACGAATCAATCCTAACGCAACTGCAAAAAATCTCAATGCTACTAGTTCAATAGCACTTCGCACAAAAAATACGCCGCCGAACTGCCTCAAACACTTCAAAATCTAGCCTCATAGTAAAATCAGCTATGTTGCGCTGCGCAACGTAAATTTTGTTCAACCCCGCAGCCATGTAGAGGACTACCATGTACAAAAACCTCGTTGCCACGCTCGTGGCGATTAGTTTTTTCTCCCCCACTTTTTCACAAACCACCCAATCCGATGCCAAGGCCGGTGAGTCGCTCAAGGCAGCTTGGGTCTATGTCGCGCCGCTCACCGACGCGGGCTGGGTGCGCCAGCATGAGGAGGGGCGCAAAGCCGTGCAGGCCGCGCTGGGCAACAACGTGAAAACCACTTACGTGGAAAACGTGCCCGAGGGCGCGGATGCGGAGCGCGTGATTCGTGATTTAGCAGCGCCAGGCAACCAGATCATTTTCACGCCCAGCTTTGGCTACATGGAGCCCACGATGCGCGTGGCCTCCGAGTTTCCGAATGTGCGTTTTGAGTCGATCACGGGTTATAAAACTGCGCCCAATGTGGCGACGGCAAATGCGCGCTACTACGAAGGCCGCTATCTCGCCGGCATTGCCGCAGGGCGCATGACGAAGACGAATCTGGCTGGCTATGTGGCGGGTTTTCCCATTCCGGAGGTGGTGCAGGGCATCAATGCGTTTACCTTGGGCATGCGCTCGGTGAACCCCAAGGCGCAAGTGAAAGTGGTGTGGCTCAATGCCTGGTTTGACCCGCCAAAAGAGCGTGATGCAGCCAATGTCTTGATGAACCAAGACGCGGATGTACTTGCCTTTCACACGGGCTCCAACGCCGTGATGATCGCGGCGCAAGAGCGCGGCAAGATGGCGGTGGCTTACCACTCCGACATGCGCAAGGTCGCCCCCGACGCGCAGATTGCAGCGGTGACGCATCAGTGGGGCGCGTATTACGCGAGCCGTGTGCGCGCGGCGATGGATGGCTCTTGGAAGAGTGGCAATGTGTGGGGCGGCATTGCGGAAGGCATGATTCGCGTGGACAGCTTTGGGCCGAAGGTGCCTAAAGCTGTGGTGAACGAGGTGAACGCCGCACAGATAGCCATTGGCAGCGGAAAGCTCAAGCCATTTTCAGCTGTGAAAGCCGATGTGATGAACAACGAAGGCGGCGTGATGATCGCTCGCGGCAGCGCGCTCACCGATGGGCAAATACTCAGTATGAATGCCTTCGTATCGGGCGTGCAGGGAAAGATTGCAAAATAACGGGGTGAATACTCCGTTCGCCACACCCTATTGCGCCTACCGCGCCAGCCTGCTGCGTTTCGACGACGCAGGCCATGCGGTATTCGATTCTGATGGCCTGCTGGTGGTGGATGCCTCTGGCCAAGTGGCCGCTGCTGGCGATTTCTTGGTGCTGTCGTCTCAATTCGCTGATGTGCCCACACAGCATCTGCACGGCCGTATCATCGCGCCGGGCTTTGTAGATTTGCATGTGCATTACCCGCAAATCGAAGTGATTGGCTCACCAGCGGATGGGCTGCTGCCTTGGCTGGAGAATTACACATTTCCAGAGGAAAAATGCTATTCTTCCGGCGAATATGCTGCGCAGAGTGCTACATTTTTCATAGCTGAATTGCTACGTCAGGGCGTGACGACTGCGCTCACCTTTGCCACCTCGCATGTGGTCTCCGTGAATGCTCTTTTTGAAGCAGCGAATGTAGCGAACCTTCGTATCATCACAGGCAAATGCCTGCAAGACCGCAACTGCCCAGAAGGCGTGCGCGATGAAACGGAAAGCTCGCTCATCGACACCGAAAATCTCATCCAACAATGGCATGGCAAAGGATCGCGTGGCCAGCTCGGCTACGCGATCACTCCGCGCTTCGCGCCCACCTGCTCCGATGCGCAAATGCGCGGCATGGGCGAGCTGGCAGCGAAATACCGTGATGTATGGATCCAATCGCATGTGAGTGAAAACACCGATGAAATCGCTTGGGTGCGCGAGCTGTATCCGCAGGATGCGAGCTACCTCGGCGTCTATGACCGTTTTGGCCTGCTGCGCGAGAAAAGCGTTTACGCGCATTGCATTCATTTTGATGAAAGAGACCGCACCTTGATGATGGCACGAGGCGCTGCAGCAGCGGTCTGCCCCACCAGCAATTTGTTTCTCGGCAGCGGCAATTTTGATTTTGCAGCGGCACAAACCAGCGGCTTGGCCTATGGCCTGGCCAGCGACGTCGGTGGCGGCACCTCGCTCTCGCCTTTCAAAACCATGCTGGCCGCGCACTATGTGGCGCGCAGCAGTTCTTCCACTGGGGGTACCACAAAACAGCCCATCACACTCAGCCCCGAGCAGCTCTGGTGGCTGCACACCGCAGGCGCGGCGCAGGCGCTGGGCTTGCAAGGCGTCGTGGGCAATTTGCAGCCAGGCTGCGAGGCGGATTTCATCGTGCTCAACCCCCAAGCCACACCTTTGCTGGCCCGTCGCAGCGCCTGGGCCGAGTCGCTGGCCGAGCTCCTATTCGCCCTCATCGTGCTCGGTGATGATCGGGTGATTGATCGCACCGTGCTCTGCGCAGACCACACGGCGGCACGCCAAGTGCATTGCAGCAGTTAAAATCAAGCTATGGCCAAGCCCGCAGACGATACTCCGCAAAACAGCGCACAGGCGCTTGATCTGACGGCGCATTTCTTGATTGCCATGCCGGGCATGGAAGATGAGACTTTTGCCAAATCGGTGGTCTATCTGTGTGAGCATTCCGAGCGCGGGGCAATGGGCATCATGATCAACAAGCCCACCGAGCTCACGCTGCCCAAACTGTTTGCCAAAGTGGACTTGCCGCTTGACCGCAAAGATTTGCACGATGCGCCGGTGTTTGGCGGAGGCCCGATGCACAGTGAGCGCGGTTTTGTGCTGCATGAGAAGCAAGTGGCGCAGGCCGTGGGTTTTGCAGAAATGCTCGCCAAGCCGCTCGCCCCAGAAGATCAAGTTCCAGCATCTGACCCAGAGCCCCAGGAATTGAGCCTAGAACAGCAGCTCGTGCAGGCCTTGCAAGAGGAGGCGGAGAAAGCGCAGCACGACACGTTTTATGCGTCATCTCTGCCGATCTCAGATGGCTTGGAGATGACCACATCCAAAGACGTGCTCGAAGCCCTCTCAAGTGGTGGCGGGCCGCGCAAAGTCTTGGTCTCGCTCGGCGCATCGGGCTGGGCCAAAGGGCAGCTCGAATCAGAGCTGGCTGAAAACGCTTGGCTCACAGTGAAGGCCAGCCAAGAGGTGATCTTTGACACACCCGTGAGCGAGCGCTACACCAAGGCACTGGCCTTGCTCGGCCTGCAGGAGTGGATGATTTCCCGCGAGGTGGGGCGCGCATGATGGGGCATGCCCTTCATCGCCGCACCCTTCCCGCGCAGCAGCTTTCCTTTTTAGCTTTTGATTTTGGCCAGAAACGCACCGGCGTGGCCAGTGGCAACCGCATCGCGCACACCGCCCAAGCCCTCACCACGATTCACGCCGAACAAACCGACGCACGCTTCGTGCAGGTAAAAAAATTGATTCAAGAATGGCAGCCCGACGCATTGATCGTGGGCATTCCCACGCACCCCGATGGCGCACCGCATGAGATGACGCGTCTGGCTCAGAAATTTGCGCGGCAACTCGGTGGGCGCTTCAATCTCCCCGTACACGAAGTGGACGAACGCTACAGCAGTGTGGAAGCCAGCTCGCGCGGGGCAGTAGATGTGGATGCAGAATCCGCAGCCATTCTGCTTGAACAATTTTTTTCAGAACTACAGGAGAGCGCCCCATGATGCTCACTTTGGATGCGCCCACGCTCTACACCGAGCTACTCAAAGGCGTGCGCAATTTACGCGAAGCCAACACGCAATTGCTTGGCATCACCTCCGGCGGCGCTTGGCTCGCTCAGGCTTTGCATGTGGATTTAGGCATCACCGGCAAAGCTGGACAAATCTCATCAGCCATGCACCGCGATGACTTTGCCAAGCGTGGCATGGCGCACACGGCGCAAACCGTGATTCCGTTTGATGTGAATGGCCAGGACATCCTGCTGATCGACGATGTGCTCTACACCGGGCGCACGATTCGCGCTGTGCTCAACGAATTGTTTGACTACGGCCGGCCCGCGCGGGTACGCCTGGCAGTGTTGGTGGATCGTGGTGGGCGGCAATTGCCCGTGCAGGCCGATTTTGCAGCCGCTCGGGTGAGTTTGCCGGAGAACCAATCACTCACACTCGCCAAAAACGAGAGCGGTCAATTCAGTTTCAAAATCAAGGAGGTCTGATGCTCTACAAAAGAAACCCCCAGCTCAACAAGAACGGCGAACTGATCCACCTGCTTTCCACCGAGGGCTTGCCGCGCGCCATTCTCACGCAGATCTTGGACACCGCCTCCAGCTTCGTGAGCTTGAATGACCGCGAGGTGAAAAAAGTGCCTCTGCTGCGCGGCAAAAGCGTGTTCAACCTGTTTTTTGAAAACTCCACGCGCACGCGCACCACCTTTGAGATTGCGGCCAAGCGCTTGTCGGCTGATGTGATCAATTTGGACATCGCAAAATCTTCCGCGAGCAAGGGCGAATCGCTTCTGGACACGATTGCAAATCTTTCTGCGATGGCGGCTGATGTTTTTGTGGTGCGCCACAGCGAATCAGGCGCACCCTATCTCATCAGCCAGCACGTGGCACCGCATGTGCATGTGGTCAACGCGGGCGATGGGCGGCACGCGCATCCTACGCAAGGCCTGCTGGACATGCTCACGATTCGGCATTACAAAGGCGATTTTTCCAACCTCACCGTGGCCATCGTCGGCGATGTGCTGCATTCGCGTGTGGCGCGCTCAGATATTCATGCGCTCACCACATTAGGCTGCGCCGAGGTGCGCGTGGTCGGCCCGCGTACCTTGATTCCAGGCGACTTGCGTGAGATGGGCGTGCAGGTGCACCACAACCTCGAAGAAGGCATCAAAGGCTGCGATGTGGTCATCATGCTGCGCCTGCAAAACGAGCGCATGAGCGGGGCGCTGCTGCCCTCGTCTCAAGAATATTTCAAGAGCTTTGGTTTGACGCAAGAGAAACTGCAACATGCCAAAAGTGACGCCATCGTGATGCATCCTGGGCCGATCAATCGCGGTGTGGAGATTGATTCGAGTGTGGTTGATGGCAAGCAAAGCGTGATCTTGCCGCAAGTGACTTTTGGCATTGCGGTGCGCATGGCGGTGATGAGCATTGTGGCGGGGAATGAGGCATGAAAATACTGATCAAAGGCGGGCGAATCGTTGACCCAGCTTCGGGCTTGGACAGCGTTGGCGATGTGGCGATTGCGGCGGGCCGGATTGTGGGGCTTGGCGCAGCGCCGACTGATTTTTCGCCCAATCAAACGATTGCAGCGCAGGGCAAGATCGTGTGCCCCGGCCTTGTGGACTTGTGTGCCCGCTTGCGCGAGCCAGGCTACGAGCACGAAGGCATGCTGGAGAGCGAATTGGCGGCTGCGGTGGCCGGCGGTATCACCTCCTTGGTCTGCCCGCCCGATACCGACCCGGTGCTCGATGAGCCCGGCCTCGTAGAAATGCTCAAATATCGCGCCGAGAAACTGCACCAATCGCGCGTGTTTCCCACCGGCGCATTGACCCAAGGCCTGAAAGGCGAAGCGCTCACTGAGATGGCTGAGCTGACCGAGAGCGGTTGTGTGGCGTTCACCCAAGCCGAAGTGCCTATGGCCAACACGCAGGTGCTGATGCGTGCATTGCAGTACGCGAGCACCTATGGCTATACCGTCTGGCTGCGCCCACAGGAGCTGCACTTGGGCAAAGGCGTGGCCGCCAGTGGCGCTTTGGCCACACGGCTGGGCCTGCCAGGCGTGCCCGTGGCGGCAGAGACGATTGCGTTGCACACGATTTTTGAATTGCTGCGCGCCACTGGGGCGCGGGTGCACCTGTGTCGCCTCAGCAGTGCAGCGGGGGTGCAACTGCTGCGCCAAGCCAAGGCCGAAGGACTGCCCGTGACGGCTGATGTGAGCATCAACTCTTTGCATCTGACCGACACAGACATCGGCTACTTTGACAGCCGAGCCCGCCTCACGCCGCCGCTGCGCCAGCAGCGAGACCGGCAGGCGCTGCAAGCCGCTTTGCTCGACGGCACGATTGATGCCCTTGTGAGTGACCACAACCCGGTAGAGGCCGATGCGAAGAACCTGCCTTTTGGTGAAGCGGAAAGCGGCGCCACCGGCCTGGAGCTATTGCTGCCCCTTGCGCTCAAATGGGGCGAGCAGCATCAATTGCCATTGACACAAACGCTCTCGCGCATCACGCACGGGCCAGCGAAGGTGCTGGGTGTGGCTTTGGGCACTTTGAGCGCGAGTGTGGGTCATTTGGCGGTAGGCGGTGTAGCAGATGTGTGTGTGTTTGATCCGCAAGCCAGTTGGAGCGTGTCAGCCCAAGCGCTGCGTAGCCAAGGCAAGCACACGCCGTTTGCGCACGACATGAACGGCTCGGAGATGACGGGCCGCGTGACACATACCGTTGTCGCAGGCCACCTGACTTTTGAACAATAGCCACGCACTGCCTTTTGCCCGTTCACTGCAACCCGATCGGATCACTACTGAAAGCTTTGATGGAAAACACCAGCAACCTCACCGAACAACGCTTGGCAGATGCTTGGGCGGTATTGCAATCGCATTCGCAGCATATTGACAGCTTGAAGCCTGACGCCAATCGCTTGGCATTTGCGGACCCGGAGTTCCTGCTACGCCGCGAACTGCGCGGAATGCGCATGCAAATGGAAATGCTCAAACCCGAGCTGGGCCAAACGGCAGCAGGCGTGGAAAACACGATCGTGGTGTTTGGTGGCGCGCGTTTTTGTAGTCCAGAAGACGCGCAGGCGGCATGGGCCAAAGGCTGCCAGGCACCGATGCAGGGGCGGTACGCCGTGATGGCCATGGGCACGGTCAACGCAACGGCCCAGGCCACCCCCCAGGCGCGGCTGCTGGAGGAGCGCTGGCTGCCCGGCGGCGTGGTGGAAGGGCGGGTCGTGGAACGGCTCGGGCGAGAGCAACGGGGCGGGAGCTACCGCGGCACGGTGCGCATGAGCGGCACCTGCCTGGTGCGCGTGCAGCGCCAGCTGCCCTGGGGCAGTCAGCTGTCGGAGGCGG
>JBJTSL010000091.1:0-11917 GCA_046076625.1 Allobrachymonas sp. | reverse complement strand
CCCACCTGCGCCAAACTCTGCCGATGGCGAGTCCGGCGACCCAGCACAAGGTCGATCGCGAAGACTTCGACATACGTGCCACTGCCTTGAGTCGCGCGCACCAAGCCAATCTGTCCCAAGCTGGCCAGCGAGCGACGAATGGTGTGGCGATTCACGCCATATTTCTCTGCGAGCAAGTGCTCCGAGGGCAAGCGCTCGCCCGGTGCGTAGAGGCCCCGGCCGATCGCGTCAACTAATTCGTGGGCGATACGAGCCCAGAAGCTGTGTCCGGGGTCGGGTAATAGTTGCGCAGAAGAAGGAGCGATTTTTGTCATGAAAGAGACACAGAAAAAAATTAATCTACCGATTCACCAAAGTTGTCTACACAGATTTCAGTTTAACGCCAAGATGTTTCATGCATTTGACAATAACCGTCCTAACCGACGGGCTTCACGCGAAGAATGGATGGCTCTCCTCTCTCGCGCGCCATTGCCGCTGCTAGAAAATGCTCTGGCTACGCGCACCAATATAAGCTTGCAATGGTTGCGCAAGCCTGAGACCGGGTTGTACATGGTGCAGGGTCGTGCTGGTGGCACGGGCGAAAGGTTTAACCTCGGTGAGATCACCGTGACGCGCTGCGCATTGCGGGTAGGCGATGAAGCGAGCCCAGTGGGTATTGCGTATGTCATAGGGCGCAACCACCGCCAAGCCGAGCTTGCTGCGATGGCCGACGCACTCCTGCAACAACCCGTGATGTATGAGGCACTGGATAACGCCCTGCTGCAACCCGTTCGCCAGCACGTGGCTACGCAAAGAGCCCATCAGGCTGCGCGAGCCCAATCGACCAAGGTGGACTTTTTCACCTTAGCGCGCGAATCTGGCATGCCCGACGAAGGTGAGGACGCATGAAGGTAGAAGACCTGCAACAAGTTCGCCCTGGCTTTTACGACGCGGCGCTGGGCAGTCAGACCGTGTTCCGCACTGCACTTACAGCACTATCGCACCCAGGACGAGTTATTGATATGCCCCTTGTCTCCGAGCTGCCGCGCACTGGCCACGGCGCAGCGGCTATGCTGCTGGAGGCGCTGTTGGACAGCGACTGCGGCATCTGGCTCTCAGCCTCGCTGGCTAACAGTGATGCCGCGGCTTGGTTGCGTTTCCATACGGGCTGCCGCTGGGCCGCAGACGCAGCAACTGCGCGCTTTGTCTGGGTAGCTCAGGGCGATCAACTGCCGGCGCTGGCCGCATTGGATGCCGGCACCGACGAATACCCCGATCAGTCTGCAACTTGCGTTGTAGAAGTGCCGACGCTACACCCTGCTGAACACGCTGACATGGCGCTCACAGGCCCTGGCATCGCGACCGAGCAGTTACTCGCAGTTGAGGGGTTGCCCGAAGACTTCATCAATCAGTGGGCTTGTAATCACCAGCGCTTCCCGCGCGGCGTGGACTTGTTCCTGGCCAGCGCGACACACATCATCGGCTTACCACGCAGCACGCACATTCGCGCTGCGAAAACGCACCCGGAGGGCTGACTATGTACGTAGCCGTCAAAGGCGGAGAAAACGCCATTGTTCAAAGTTACCGCCTCTTAGCCGAGCAGCGGCGAGGCAATCCAGAGCAACCCGAACTAAGCGTAGACCAGATTCGCCTACAAATGAAGTTGGCCGTAGACCGCGTGATGACCGAAGGGTCGTTGTATGACCCCGAACTTGCGGCGCTAGCCATCAAGCAGGCGGCTGGCGATTTGGTGGAGGCTATTTTTCTGCTGCGTGCCTACCGCGCCACGCTGCCGCGCCTGGGCACCATGCGCGCGCTAGACACTGCACAGATGGCCCCAGACCGCCGTATCTCTGCCATCTTCAAGGATCTGCCGGGTGGCCAGATCTTGGGGCCAACCTACGATTACACCCAGCGCCTGCTGGACTTCACACTGCTTGCCAATGCCACAACCTCAGATGTGGAGATACTGGCTACTGCCACGCCCGCAGCAGCCCCTCGCGTGGTAGACCTTCTGAACCAAGAAGGTTTGATTGAGACCCACGCGATACCCGAGGGCGACCCCGAGCCCACAGATCTCACACGCGAGCCATTGCGCTTTCCTGCCAACAGAGCGACACGACTACAAAACCTCGCACGCGGCGACGAAGGTTTTCTGCTATCGATGGCGTACTCCACGCAGCGCGGGTACTCGCACACCCACCCCTTCGCGGGTGAAGTGCGTCTAGGCCAAGTCGAAGTTGTGCTCGAACCGGAGGAGCTCGATTTCGCACTGTCGATTGGCGAAATCGAGATCACTGAATGCGAGATGGTCAACCAGTTCGCCGGCAGCAAGACCGAAGCGCCGAAGTTCACGCGCGGTTATGGCCTGGCTTTTGGTCATAGCGAACGAAAAGCAATGGCCATGAGTCTGGTCGACCGCGCATTACGAGCACCCGAGCTAGGGGAACCCGTTGAGGCACCTGCGCAAGAACAGGAATTCGTACTCTCGCACAGCGACAGCTTGGAGGCCTCGGGTTTTGTTCAGCACCTCAAGCTTCCGCATTACGTGGACTTTCAGTCTGAGTTGGAGTTAGTGCGTCGCATGCGTGCCGAAGTCGCCCACAACCCTCATTCGATGGATAAACCCCAATGAATGCGCCACTCGACCCTGCATTGCTCAATCCCGTTGTAACAGTGACCGAACTGGGCGTGAACTTCGCGTACCTGGATGAGCGCACCAAACGCATGATCCGCCGCGCCATTTTGAAGGCTGTGGCCATCCCCGGCTACCAAGTGCCTTTTGGCTCGCGCGAGATGCCACTGCCTTACGGTTGGGGCACAGGCGGCATCCAGGTGACCGCATCCATCATTGGCCCCGACGACACGCTAAAAGTGATCGATCAGGGCTCGGACGATACCGTCAACGCGGTCAATATCCGCCGCTTTTTCCAGCGTACCACTGGCGTAGCAGTGACCACGCGCACCACCGAGGCCAACATCATCCAGACGCGCCACCGTATCCCCGAGACACCGCTGCGCGAGGGTCAGGTGATCGTGTACCAAGTGCCCGTTCCGGAGCCGATGCAAAGGCTAGAGCCACGCGAGACTGAAACACGCATGCTGCATGCGCTGGCCGAGTACGGACTGATGCACGTCAAGCTCTACGAAGACATCTCTCGCCACGGCCATATCGCCACCACCTATGACTACCCCGTGATGGTGAACGACCGCTACCTGATGGCTCCCTCTCCGATCCCAAAATTTGATAACCCCAAGATGCATATGAATCCTGCGCTCCAGCTCTTTGGCGCTGGCCGCGAAAAGCGCATCTATGCGGTACCGCCCTACACCAAAGTAGAGAGTTTGGGATTCGAGGACTACCCTTTCGAGGTGCAAACTTGGGATGCGCCATGCGCACTATGCGGCGCGACCGACAGCTTTCTAGACGAGATCATCACCGACGACCAAGGCGGCCGCATGCACGTGTGTTCCGACTCCGACCACTGCCAGGAGCGGCAGGCGGAGCAGGCGGACGCCGCGAAAGGCCACGCATGAGCACAGCGCTGCTGTTGCGCGAAGCCACCGCCGACGACCTACCGAAGGTGCTGGCGCTGTATGCGCAACCGGGCATGAACGACAGCGGCGTGATCGACACCGACCAGGCACAGGCGATCTTTGCACAGTTCGCACGTTACCCGAGCTACCGCCTGTGGGTCGCTTGTGATGCGCAGGGCGAGGTGATCGGTAGCTACGCGCTGCTGGTCATGCACAACCTGGCCCACATGGGCACGCCCGCCGCGGTGGTGGAGGACGTGGTGGTTCACCCGCAGCACCGCAGCCAGGGCATTGGCCGCCAGATGATGGAACACGCACGAGCGATGGCGCGCGAAGCGGGTTGCTACAAGCTCGCGCTGTCTTCCAACCAGAAGCGCACCCGTGCGCACGCCTTTTACGAATCGCTGGGCTTTGAGCGCCACGGCATCAGTTTTGTGATCACCCCATGACCGCTTCATCCTCTCCCCTGCTGCGCGTGCAAGGCGTTGGCAAACGCTACGGCCAGCAGGTCGCCCTGCACGATGCGTCGTTTGAACTCTGGCCCGGCGAGGTGCTGGCCATCGTGGGCGAATCGGGCTCGGGCAAGACTACCTTGCTCAACGCGCTGGCCACGCGCCTGCGGCCCGATGCCGGGCAGGTCTGCTTTCAGGGCCGCGACGGCGCGCTGGACGATGTGCACACAATGAGCCAGGCCCAGCAGCGCCTGCTGGCGCGCACCGACTGGGGCTTTGTGCACCAACATGCGGCCGATGGTCTGCGCATGGATGTCTCAGCGGGTGCCAACGTCTGCGAGCGCTTGATGGGTCTCGGCCAACGCCACTACGGCGCATTGCGCACAAGCGCGCAAGAATGGCTGGAGCGTGTGGAAATCGACCCCACCCGCGTGGATGATCCGCCGCGCACTTTCTCTGGCGGTATGCGCCAGCGTTTGCAGATCGCGCGCAATCTGGTCACGCAACCGCGCTTGGTGTTCATGGACGAACCAACCTCCAGCTTGGATGTGTCAGTACAGGCTCGACTGCTCGATCTGCTGCGCCAACTCACCCAGCAGTTACAGCTGGCCGTGGTTGTCGTCACACACGACCTGGCCGTGGCGCGGCTGCTGGCGCATCGCATGATCGTGATGCAGCGTGGCCGTATCGTTGAATCGGGATTGACCGACCAAGTGCTCGACGACCCGCAACACCCTTACACCCAGCTACTTGTTGCCTCGGTGCTCCAGCCATGACCACACCCCGACTTTCTCTCGCCGGCGTCTCCAAGCGCTTTACCCTGCACCATCAAAACGCTGCGCAGTTGCACGTGCTTGACAACGTGAACCTGAACCTGCATCCAGGCGAGTGCTTGGTGCTTGATGGCCCGTCGGGCATGGGCAAAAGCACTTTGCTCAAGTTGGTCTACGCCAACTATCGCGCAAGCAGTGGCAGCATCACACTGCGCCAGGCTGACGGTGCCTCACTCGACATCACCCAAGCGACGCCCCGCGAGCTGGTGGCCATGCGCCGCGACAGCATAGGCTATGTCAGTCAGTTCCTTCGTGTGATCCCGCGCGTGAGTGCGCTGGACGTGGTGGCGGAGCCCTTGCTGGGGGAAGGCCAACCATCGCCCGAGCAGGTCGATGCCGCGCGGCACGAGGCCAGCGCGTGGCTCACGCGGCTGAGCATTCCCGAGCGGCTCTGGCCACTGCCACCTGCCACGTTCTCCGGCGGCGAACAGCAGCGCATCAATATTGCACGCAGCATGATCCGTCCGCGTCCGTTGCTCTTGCTGGACGAGCCTACGGCTTCTCTGGACAAGGCCAATGCACGCACCGTCATTGACCTCATCCACGAGGCCATCGCCCGCGGCGCTGCACTGCTGGGCATTTTCCACGACCCAGACATAGGGGCTGCCGTAGCCACCCGTCGCATCGACATTGCACAGTTTCGGAGTGCCACATGACAGCTACCGTATTCCGCAACGCCCGCCTCGTGCTGGCTGACGAAGTGATTGAAGGCAGCCTCTCCATTGCTGACGGCCGCATTACCTCGATCGACTCAGGCCACAGCCGCGGTCTCTATCAAGACGCGACAGTTCTGGATCTGGAGGGGGAATACCTGCTTCCCGGTCTGGTCGAAATTCACACAGACAATTTTGAACGCCATCTGATGCCACGCCCTTCGGTTCAATGGGCAGAGACGCCTGCACTGCTGGCGCACGATGCAGAAGTTGCAGCTGCAGGCATCACCACCGTGTTTGACGCGCTGGGCGTTGGCGATGCCGATGCAGACAGTTTGCGCGGTAGCGCTTGGTTTGATGTGGTCGATGCCATCGATACTTGCGCACGTGAAGGCCTTTTGAGAGCAGACCATCATTTGCATGTACGCTGTGAGCTGCCCGCACCCAACACCATTGACCTGTTCGAACCCTTCCATGGTCATGAACGCCTGTCACTCATTTCGCTGATGGATCACACACCCGGTCAACGGCAGTGGGAAAACATTGACGTGGCCAAGGTGTACTACACTGGAAAAAAAGGTTGGAGTCTAGAGAAGTTTCAGCGCCAAGTGGAGCACGCCGCCGAGCTACAGGCACGCTACGCCAGCCCTCACCGCCAGTATTTTGTCGATTACTGCCGCGCGCACGACATCGTGATGGCCAGCCACGACGACACAACCGAAGCTCATGTCGAGCAGGCGCATGCCGAAGGAGCCCGCGTCTCCGAATTCCCGACCACCTTGGTCGCCGCCCGCGCCGCTCGTCAACGCGGCCTACTGACGGTCATGGGCGGCCCCAATGTCGTGCGTGGCGGTTCTCACTCGGGCAATGTGGCAGCAACAGATCTGGCTCGCCTGAGTCTGCTGGATATTCTCTCCTCAGACTACGTGCCAGGCAGCTTGCTCAGTGCGGTCATACGGCTGGTGGATGACGGCATTCTAAGTATGCCTGCGGCCGTGGCCACTGTTACGCGCAATCCAGCCAAGGGCTGCAATATGCTTGACCGCGGCGAGATTGCTCCCGGCCTGCGCGCTGATTTGGTTCGCGTCAAGCTGGTCGATCGGCCCGGTGGTCGCCGCCAAGCTGTCGTGCGCGGCGTTTGGCGTGAAGGTCAGCTAGTGCTTTGAATCGTCCTGCCACCCATGTCATCAAAGAATCCCAAAGCGTTCATAGATCTGTCACACAAGCAGCAAATACTTTAACTTGTCTAGATAACTTCTCGTCGGAGTCACACTATGTCCCTCGCTCTTCGCATTCAGAACCTAAGTAAGCGTTTTGGCAGCGGTAAACTTGCACTGGATAACATCAACTTGGATATCCGCCCCGGAGAGATGGTGGCATTGATTGGCGCCTCGGGCTCCGGAAAGTCCACCTTGCTGCGCCATGTGGCTGGCTTGATGGCTGCCGATGGCACACCCGGCTCTGTGATTGAAGTGGCTGGCCGCTGTGTTCAGCGCGAGGGGCGCATTCAACGCGACATTCGCCAAATCCGTTCACAGATTGGCTTTGTATTTCAGCAATTCAACTTGGTTGACCGTCTGCCCGTCATTCTCAATGTGCTGGTGGGACGACTGCACGGCATGCCTTGCTGGCGCGCTTGGACGCGCTGGTTTACCCCACAGGAGCGCACATTGGCCATCGAGGCATTGGGTCGCGTTGGCATCGCTGAGTGCCACGCACAACGCGCCTCTACCTTGTCGGGCGGTCAACAGCAACGTGCTGCAATTGCCCGCACTTTGGTGCAAGGTGCCAAGGTGGTATTGGCTGATGAACCCATTGCTTCGCTGGATCCCGAAGCCTCGCGCAAAGTGATGGAGATTCTCACCCGCATCAACCGCGAAGACGGCTGCACCGTAGTTGTCTCCTTGCATCAGGTTGATATGGCTATGCGCTACTGCCCTCGCGTGATTGCACTGCACCAAGGCCGCGTGGTGTTTGATGGCCCATCGACAGATCTCACGCCCGCCTTGCTGCGAAGCCTCTATGGCATGCAAGCGGACGAGATACTCAACGGCAGCTCATCGCTGTTGGATACGCCGGCCTCTACCACTCACCCTGCGCCTGCGTCGAACGTGATCGGTTGGCCGACGCCGATCGCGCAGGCGGCCTGAGCGGCAACTTCCGCTCAGTTCCTTCAAACTTTTCAACGAGGACACTCTCATGATCAAACAGACAATTGCTACAGTCACACTAGGCTTGACCCTAACTGCATCTTGGGCGCAGGAAATCAACTTCGGCATTATCTCTACCGAAGCCACGCAAAATCTTAAGGCTGACTGGCAACCGTTGCTGGATGACATGGCCAAACAAACTGGTCTGAAGGTCACCGCCTTCTTCGCTCCGGATTACGCTGGCATCATCGAAGGCATGCGCTTCAACAAAGTGCAACTAGCCTGGATGGGCAACAAATCTGCCATGGAAGCAGTGGATCGCGCCAATGGCGAAGTATTCGCCCAGATGGTCAACGCTGACGGCACACAAGGCTATTACTCACACCTGATCGTGCACCGCGACAGCCCGATCAAGTCGCTAGATGATGTTATGAAGAACGGTAAGTCCTTGTCCTTCGGCAATGGTGACCCCAATTCCACCTCTGGCTTCTTGGTTCCAGGCTTTTATGTGTTTGCCAAGAACAAGATCGATCCCAAGATCCACTTCAAGATCGTGCGCAGCGCCAACCACGAGACCAATGCCTTGGCAGTGGCCAACAAGCAAATCGATATCGCCACGAACAACAGCGAGAACCTTGAGAAACTCAATGATCGCCAGCCTGAGAAGTTCAAAGAGCTTCGCACGGTTTGGACTTCCCCGCTGATCCCTCTCGATCCACTCGTGATGCACAAGGATTTGCCCGCTGCCACCAAGGAAAAGGTCAAGAACTTCTTCTATAACTACGCCAAGACCAACGAGCGTGAGAAGGCAATCGTGATGAAGATCTCAAAGCTGTCAGGTTTCAAGCAGTCGACCAATGCGCAACTCACTCCCATCCGTGAACTTGATCTCTTTAGCAAGCGCAACAAAATCGAGTCCGATGCCACGCTCTCAGCCGCCGATAAAGCCAGCAAAGTTGCCGACATCGACAAACAGCTTGCTGCGCTGCGGTAAGCGGCAACCGAGTACTAGCCTGCCGAAAAAACGGCAGGCTTTTTTTTACCGGAGCGTCTCATGACCACCACATCCACACTGTCGAACCATGCTGCCATGGCCGAGGCCGCCAGCAAACACAGCTGGGGCTGGTACCTAGGCTGGGCTGCGCTGCTGCTGCTGCTTGCGGCCTCCTGGAATGGCGCCGATATGCGCCCGCTAGAGCTGCTGCGCGATTCGGGCAACATGGCCAAATACGCCAGTGAGTTTTTTCCGCCCAATTTTGCCGACTGGAAAATGTATGTTCGGGAGATGGTGATCACGCTGCAAATAGCGGTATGGGGTACGGCTCTGGCCGTAGTCTCGGCCATACCGCTGGGTCTGCTGGCATCGTCGAACATCGCACCATGGTGGATTAACCAGCCCGTGCGCCGGGTGTTGGATGCTTTCCGTGCCATTAATGAGATGGTGTTTGCCATGCTGTTTGTCGTGGCAGTCGGCTTGGGGCCTTTTGCAGGCGTCCTCGCGCTGTGGATCCACACGACGGGCACACTGGCAAAGTTGTTTTCTGAAGCCGTTGAGTCCATCGACCCGCAGCCGGTTGAGGGCATCCGCTCCACGGGTGCGTCGGCACTGCATGAGATCGTCTATGGTGTTATCCCGCAAGTGATGCCCCTGTGGATTTCTTATGCGCTGTACCGCTTCGAAGCCAATGTGCGCTCGGCCTCTGTAGTTGGCATGGTGGGCGCTGGTGGCATCGGCGTGGTACTGTGGGAAATTATCCGCGGTTTTCGTTACGACGAAACCGCTGCCGTGATGATCATCATTATTGTCACGGTCAGCTTGATTGATTTACTGTCAGCTCGCATCCGCAAGCTCTTGGTCTGAGGAAACACCTGCTATGGCATTGACTCTTGACGATATCGTACGCCTACTGGATCAGCGGGGCGCACAGCAGTATGGCCTTGAAGCTGTGAACCAACGTGAGCACGCGCTACAGTGTGCCTACTTGGCTGAAACGGCGGGCGAATCCACTGACCTCATCATTGCTTGTCTGTTGCATGATCTCGGCCACCTGCTTGCCGCCGAGAAGGCTGGCACGGCGGACACCGATACAAGCAGGGACGACCTTCACCAGTACAGCTTACTGCCATTTCTGCGTGGCGTATTACCGGATGCTGTGCTCGAACCGATTCGACACCATGTGGATGCCAAGCGCTATCTGTGCCAAGTCGAAGCGGGTTACTTCGCAACCCTATCGATCGCATCCGTACACAGCTTGTCGCAACAAGGCGGCGTTTATACCGCTGAGCAGGCGCGCGCTTTCCTGCAACAGCCTTTTGCCGAAGATGCTGTGCGCCTTCGCCGCTATGACGACCAAGCCAAAGAGCCCGCGCGCGTCGTTCCGCCACTGGACCACTACTTGCCCCGCCTGGAACAGTTGATGCTCCAGATTGCATGAGGTGAGTACGACCAGTCAACGAAGCGTAGTGCTACAGCTTGGCACCACGCAGACCTTGGCTTGGGCCTCGTCTTACTACTTGCCTGCCCTACTGGCCGCACCGCTGGCGGCGCAAATGGGCATGCCGGTCACCCATGTATTTGGTGCTTTTACGCTGGCATTGGTAATCTCTGCCTTAGTCGGGCCGATTGCCGGTCGTACCATCGACCGACTTGGTGGACGGGCAGTGCTGCTGGCCACCAATGGCATATTCGCCTTCGGCCTGGCCGCGCTGGGCTTGGCACAAGCCGAGTGGCAGGTGTGGGCTGCTTGGTGTGTGATCGGTGTGGCGATGGGCAGCGGCCTCTACGACGCCGCGTTCGCCACACTCGTGCGGCTGTACCCCTTGAGTGCTCGCAATGCCATCACGGGCATCACACTGATTGCGGGTTTTGCAAGCACCGTCGGCTGGCCACTCACACACTGGGGGTTGGAGACTTTTGGCTGGCGTGGCACTTGTATGGCATGGGCAGCGCTGCACATTCTGCTCGGGTTGCCGCTGCACAGCTGGCTACCGCGTGAGCGACAGCAAGAAGCACTTGCCGTGCGGACTGAGGCAGCCTCCAGCCCCTCTGCACCTGCGATCCTCCCAGTTGCGGCTGCGGCTCTAACGCCGGAACCAGAAGTCCAACGCCGTGGCATGGCCATCATGTTGGCCACCGTTTTCGCCATCATTTGGTTCACCAGCACGGCAATGGCCGCGCACCTGCCACTGCTGCTACAGACACAAGGTTTGTCGGCGCAGGCGGCTCTGGGCGTCGCCATGCTGGTGGGGCCGGCTCAGGTTGCTGGGCGGCTGCTGGAATTTAGCTTCTTGCGCCTTGCGACTCCGTTGCTCTCTAGCCGCCTAGCCGCAGCCGGCCATCCATTGGGCGTATTGCTGTTGCTAGCGCTGGGCGGCCCGTTTAGCGCTTGGCTGTTCGCGGCACTGCATGGCATGGGCAATGGTATCTTGACCATCGCCAAGGGCACGCTGCCGCTTATGGTGTTTGGCGCTGCGGGCTACGGCGAGCGCCAAGGCTGGTTGATGGCACCCGCGCGCGTATCGCAGGCCTTCGCCCCTGTCCTCTTCGGTATTGCCATTGCACAGTGGGATGGCCACGCGCTATGGCTCACCGCCGCTTTAGGCATTCTAGCGCTCGTCCTGTTGCAGGCTTTAGCACTTTGGATGGCACGGTTAGCAAGATTTGATTGAGTAGACTGCTTGCCGAGCACTACCGATATAGCTGAGCTCCGGTTCAGTGACATATACCGGTCGAGTCAACTCTTATGCCAACATGAATTAAAGTCTTAGACAGCGCTTACACGGGGAAAGCTATCCACGACTGTATTTGTTTGTCAACGACTTTAATTGTTCAGTTCAACACTTTTCATGCTGCACTACACCACCGTCCCCGTCACCCCGTTCCAGCAAAACTGCTCCATCGTGTGGTGCGATGAGGCAAAAATTGCCGCCATCATCGACCCAGGCGGTGATTTGGACCTGCTGCTTCAAGCCGTGGATGCCACAGGCGCACAACTGCAGCAGATCTGGCTCACCCATGCACACATTGACCACGCCGGCGGCACAGCCGAGCTGGCCGCGCGGTTAAAGTTGCCCATCAGCGGCCCGCATCGCGGCGACAAGTTTTGGATTGACCAATTGCCCGAACAAGGCGCGATGTTCGGCTTCCCGCCGTCTCAAGCGTTCGAACCCACGCGTTGGCTGGAAGATGGCGATACGGTGTCGCTGGGTGAGCACACACTCACTGTGCGTCACTGCCCGGGCCATACACCAGGGCATGTGGTGTTCCACTCCAAAGAGCTCAATCGCGCCTTCGTCGGCGACGTACTCTTCGC
>JBJTSL010000090.1:0-3099 GCA_046076625.1 Allobrachymonas sp. | reverse complement strand
CCCAGCGGGTATAGAGGGTTGGCGCGTCGATTATTACTATGAAAATAGTAGCACTCTACGCAGGAAATATGCCGGCGAAGTGCCAAAATTGCTTGGAAAAGCGATGCTCTTGCAGCCCGGAACAACGCGCCAACAAATTTGATCCGTTGCGGGGTGGGTCTGAAGAAGACGAGGGCTTGACTCGTCGCGCGCGGCAAACTATGGCTCGAACGCTACAAATCGTCGCAGCTCATCGCTTGCGAGTTGCGTAGAGACAGTCAAGCCCTCGGCTTTTTCGGGCACGTCCCGTAGCAGGTACAACAGTGGACACGAAAAGCGAAGCGGCAAACGAATCGCGAACCCGTCCCGTAGCAGGTACAAAACGAATGAGCGAAACGAACATCCCGCCAACAAAAGAACCAGCGAAAATCAAAGCATGTCTGACTTACAAGAAGAACTCCTCAACACTGCCGCCCGCCTCTTCGTCGAAGAAGGCTTGGAATACGGCCCAGCGAAGAAGCGTGCCATCAAGCAGCTCGGCCTGCCACCACGCACACCGCTGCCAGACAACGATGCGATCGAAGCCTCGGTGCGTGAATACATTGAGATTTTCTGTGCAGACACACAACCCAAAGAACTCAAGGCCCTGCGCGAGCTCGCGCTCACATGGATGCAGCGGCTGCCCGCGTTCCGGCCGCACTTAAGCGGCGCTGTCTGGCATGGCACGGCCACACGCCTGTCTGATATCTACATCGGCCTGTTTTGCGACGATCCCAAATCGCCCGAAGTCGCGCTCATCAACCACAACGCCCGTTACGAAGCGCGGGAAGTCACCGGTTTCAACGGCGAGACCGTCAGCGCCCTGAGCCTGCACAGCCTCTGCGCGCCGCTCCATGAGACCGTAGGCGTGCACCTGCTCATCTACGACCACGACGCGATTCGCGGCGCACTCAAACCCGACAAGCAAGGCCGCAAGCCGCGCGGCGATACGGCAGCGCTACGCGCACTTTTGGAGCAGGAAGAATGAAACAAAGCCTGATGCACATGGCGCTCGTGGTGCGTGACTACGATGAAGCGATTGCGTTTTTTACGCAACAACTCAACTTCACTTTGCTGGAAGACACCTACCAACCAAGCCAAGACAAGCGCTGGGTGCTGGTGGCGCCACCAGGCGCACCAGCGGGTGCTAGCAGCTTGCTGCTCGCCCGCGCCTCCAAGCCTAAACAAGAGGCCTTCATAGGCAACCAAGCCGGAGGTCGTGTGTTTCTCTTTTTACAAACCGACGACTTTTGGCGCGACTACCGCCTTTACCAAGCACGCGGCATTGAGTTCGTGCGCGAACCACTCGAGGCCAGCTACGGCACGGTCGCGGTCTTCAAAGATTTGTATGGCAACTTGTGGGATTTGGTCCAGATGCGCTGAGCTGTCCTCGCGCTGCAACCGGAAGCATCACTTCTTGCGCTGCACCATCAAATTGCGTTTAGCGTCTTCGGGGTAGGCAAAAGTCACCAGCCCGTTTCTCACCATGCCCATAACCAGCATGTTGGACGTAATGGCATCTTTGTCGTTCAGGGAAAACGGCTTGTCGTAAGTTGCCACGACGCCGTAGTACACACGCTGCATATTCTCCAGCGCAGCCTTGATGGCCGGACCAGAGGAATTGCCATCGCGGATGCTGAACATCGAATACATCAGGATGTACATCGCGTCATAGCCCTGCGCGGCAGCCATGGGCACGGTCATGCGCGTACCCTTGTATTTGCGCGCATAGGCGGTAAGGAAGGCCGCGCGGCGCTCATTACTCGGCTCGGCAATGAAGGTCTGCGCCATCAGCGCGTCTTCGGCGGCATCTTTGGCACCGTCGATGAAAAACGGGAACGATAGCGTCCATGCGCCCACTTGGGGCACTTTCCAGCCAATCGCTTGCTTGGATTTGGCAATCACCGCATTCTCTGGCCCCACGGTATAGCTGAACACAACTTCTGCACCCGCCGCCCTAGCCTGCTTCATCTCTTCGGTCAAATCCTTCACGCCCAAATCAAAACGCGCCACATGTAGCGGCTTGATTTTCTTTGCATCCAGCGCTTTGAGTACGTCTTGCAAGCCTGCTTCGCCGTAACCCGATTTGTCGGCAAAAATGGCAATCTTGTCCTAGCCGCGCTTGACCAAATCCTCCACCACGAACGGCGCTTGAATCGCATCGCGCGCAGAGGTGCGGAAAATATAGCTGTCGGGTGCTGGGAATTTCGCGGTCAGCGGCGAGCCCGTGGAGCAGGGGATGATCAAAGGCATCTTCGCGGCCTGGAACACGTCCAATGACTTCGCCGCGACACCGGTGTTGCAAAAGCCCACCGTCACATTCACCTTCTCCGAAATCAGGGCCTGCGATTGCTTCAAGCCCTCATCCGGGTTGGCCTTGTCATCTTTGACCACCAACTCCAGAGGCCTGCCCAAATAGCCGCCCACTGCATTGATCTCTTCCACTGCCAGCCGAATACCATTGAGCATCGGGTTGCCAAAATCGGCAGAAGCACCGGTGAAAGGGCCGATCACGCCCACCTTGAACGTATTACCCTGCGCCATGACCGGGCTGGTCAGCACGCTGGGAAGAAGAATGGCGCTGGCCATCAGCAGCCGAGACAGTGCATGTTTCATGATGTAACTCCTACAAGCGCACTTTTTTGTGCTGTGTGGCATGCCTTGCCAATCGGGTTTCCCAGCAGCCCAGCGCATATGTTCAGCAATTTGTCAGGACTGCGCAATCGATGTCGCAATCAGGATTCTTGGGACTTGTTGCTTCCGTAAGCTTATTTGCTGAACGTCGTGCGCCCCATAAGAAAAAAACCGCCCCGAAAGGCGGTTTTTTGAGTTCGCTGCCCGAGGGCTGCAAATCACAGACGCTGCGATTGCATGAACTGGTCGAAACGCATTTCCGTGAAGCGGAACCAGAGGTTCTGGTCGCGGCGGAAATTGGAGTAATCGGCGTAGATCTTCTTCCAATCGGGGTTGCTGTTGCTCAGTTCGGCATACAGCTCTTCCGATGCCTTGAAGGCAGCGTCCATCACTGCCTTGGGGAAAGGCAGAACCTTGGTTTTGGCTGCCACCAACTGCTTGAGGGCG
>JBJTSL010000089.1:0-4878 GCA_046076625.1 Allobrachymonas sp. | reverse complement strand
AAAGGCGGCGGCTGTGGTCTCGCTGCCCATGGTCGCGGCCATGTACACGCCTTCCGTCCAGTTGCGTGCTTCAGTCACGAGCGGCACAGTGGTGGAGCGGCGGCCGCCGAAGAGGAAGGCGTCGATTTTGACGCATGCGGCATCGTCCCAAGCTGCGTCGAGCGCGGGATTGTTGGTGGCGGCGACGGTGAAGCGAGCGTTGGGGTGGGCAGCTTTCGCGCCGGTCTCGACGGCAATCGCAGGCGTCCACTCTTTGCCTTGCCAGTCGATAGCGTGGGCTGGGGCTTCGCCCATGCCTTCCCACCAGACATCGCCGTCATCTGTGAGCGCGACATTGGTGAAGATCACATCTCGGTTCAGGCTGGCCATGCAGTTAGGGTTGGTCAAGGTGTTCGTGCCGGGAGCGACACCGAAGTAGCCCGCTTCTGGGTTGATGGCTTTGAGTGTGCCGTCCGCCTGCGGCTTGATCCACGCAATATCGTCGCCAATCGTGGTGACTTTCCAGCCGTCGAAACCAGCGGGTGGGATGAGCATGGCGAAATTGGTTTTGCCGCAGGCGCTAGGGAAGGCGGCAGCGACGTGGTATTTTTTGCCTTTAGGATTGGTGACGCCAAGAATCAGCATGTGTTCAGCGAGCCAACCTTGATCGCGCCCCATGGTGGAAGCGATGCGCAGCGCGAAGCATTTTTTACCGAGCAAGGCATTGCCGCCATAGCCAGAGCCATAGCTCCAGATTTCGCGGGTTTCGGGGTAGTGAACGATGTATTTGGTTTTATTGCAGGGCCAGCTCACATCCTTCTCGCCCTCAGCCAATGGCGCGCCTACCGTGTGCACGCAAGGCACGAAATCGCCGTTGATGCCCATCACGTCATAGACCGCTTTGCCCATGCGCGTCATGATGCGCATGTTGACGGCCACATAAGGGCTGTCGGAGAGTTCGATGCCAATGTGCGCGATGTTGGAGCCCAGGGGGCCCATGGAGAAGGGCACGACATACATCGTGCGGCCGCGCATACAACCGTCGAAAAGCGGGTTCAATGTCGCGCGCATCTCGGCAGGCGCTGCCCAGTTGTTCGTCGGGCCTGCGTCTTCCTTTTTCTCAGAGCAAATGTAGGTGCGGTCTTCCACACGAGCCACGTCGGATGGATCGCTCCACGCCAGAAATGAGCCTGGGCGCTTGGCGGGATTGAGTTTCTTGAACGTGCCGGCATCCACCAGTTGCTGGCAAAGACGGTCGTATTCTTCCTGGCTGCCATCACACCAATGGATGGTGTCTGGCTTGCACAGCGCGGCCATATCGGCCACCCAAGCGATCAGCTTGGCATTTTTCACGTAGCTCGGCGTCCCCAATTCGAGACCCTGCATCACAGGTGCGTTCATACAAAAAGCTCCAGAAGTTAAAAATCAGATTTCGGCAGGGCTCAGGCACAATGGAATTGCGCAGTGCGTCATTGAGCTGCTGAGCGCTGCCGAAATCTGACGCGGCACCCCTGAATTTTAAAACTGCACCCTTGAGTTACCTGACAGTTACATCAAAATCTATGCAAGCGGCGCATGACTTTATGCTTTACCGTCGAGTTTATTTCGCTGGTTTGTCGGCTCTGGCGGCTTGCTCTGCACTGCCTGCTTTCGCACAAACGGAGTCCAAGCGTGTGCTTCGCATCGCCGCAGCCAGCGATTTGCAGTTTGCACTAACGGAATTGACGGCCCGCTTTGAGCGGGAGGCAGATGTTCGCAGTGTCTTGACCTTCGGCTCGTCAGGCAATTTGTCTCGGCAGTTGGAGCAAGGCTTGCCCGCTGATTTGTTTCTTTCGGCGGACGAGGCCTTGATTCACCGACTGCATCAAGGCGGCTGGGCACGCGATACAGGCGTGGTGTATGCACGCGGGCGGCTGGCATGGCTGGTGCAAAAAGCGGCTCCGACCCAACTGTCTGGCAATCTCATCGGTTTGGACGCATCGCTCGGCGTATCCGGCAAGCTAGCGATTGCTAACCCTGACCATGCACCCTATGGCCGTGCCGCACGCGCTGCGCTGCAAACAGCAGGGCTGTGGCATGCTTTGCAAAATCGTTTGGTTCTGGGAGAAAATGTGAGCCAAGCGACGCAATTTGTCAGCACCGGTTCGGCGCGGGCAGGCCTTGTGGCTTTGTCACTTGCCGTTTCGCCTGCGGTGACTGGCCTCACGCGGCATGTGATGGTCAATGAAGCTCTTCACCCCCCAATCATTCAACGCATGGCGCTGCACCGCACAGCGCCAACCGCAGCGCTTGAGTTCTATACGTTTTTGCAAACAGAGGCAGCGAAAAAAGTGTTCGCAGGGCATGGCTTGCGCTAAGCCTAGCAAAAGCTACGAGCGTTGCGCGGAAGTCGATAACTGCGCGCGCACAAACTCCACATGCTGGCGCAGGGTATAAACACGGTCTGTGAATTCCAAGCCAAACTTGGTACGTGAAACTGAGCGTTCAATCTCGTCGAGCTGTGTGCGTGCAGCCTTGATCTCTTCAGGTGACATCGGGCTCTGGCGCAGGCGCGTCTCGAGCTTCAGCAGTTGGCCATAGCGGGCATACAGACGCGAACGCTCTTTGAATTCGAGCGCTGCAGGAATCAGTTTGAGCACTGGAATGCCGACGGCCGCCAGAGGAATCAGGATGAGCAGCAGGCGCTGCAAGGCGTTCGCCGCCCAAAATGGCAGATAGCGCTGCAAGAATGGGCGGCCGTCTTTGTAGTAGCGCTGGGCTTCGTCGGCGACAGGAAAATCCGTGCCACGCACATGTGGAAATTCACCGGGGCGGGAGAGCAAAGTGGCGCTTTGGTGCACTTGGCGCGAGGCCTCGAGCATGAGATACGCAATCGCAGGATGCACGCTGCCGTTCTCCACCAAATTAGCGCTGGTGGTGAGTAAGGCAATATCGCGCGAAGGCACATTGCGTGCCGGACTCACCGAGCCCGCTTTAAGGGAGATGAGCGACAAATAGGGCAAGCGGCGCGCCAGGCCTTCGGCCTGCGCCAAACTCACGAGGCTGATATCTGCTCGCTCGAGAAGCTGCTGCACCACGGCCGATTGCGGCGCAGCCACAAGAATGAGCGCGTCAATCTGTTTGTCAATCAAGGCTTGCGCACCGGCGCTGCCCGAGCGTGCATCGAGCGTGGTGTTGGTCGCCGAGAGTTCATAGGCGCCGAGCACATCGAGCGCCACCTTGCGCGTTCCACTGCCTTCGGCGCCGACGGCAACGCGCTTGGCCTTGAGACCTTGCAAACCCTGTGCATACGTGGCACTCTGCGCTTGCGGCACGAAAATCCACAGCGGCTCGTAGCCCACCACGCCGAGGCTGCGCAGCGGCGTTTTCTCGGCATCTTGCTCGGGATCGAGCGAGAGAAAACCCAAGCCACCTTGCACCAAGCCGAGCTGCGCTTGGTTTTGCTGCAAGCGCTGGAGGTTTTGCACAGAGCCCGCCGAGGGCTGCAAAACGAGTTCAATGCCGTTGGCTTTCAGATAGGTTTTGTATTTCTCACCGAAGGCATGGTATGCGCCATCCGCAGCGCCCGTGGTCATGATCACGCTGCGCGGCGGCGATGGGCTGAGATAGCGCGTGATGCCCCAGAGCACGGCGGTCAATAGCGCCATAAAAACACCGCCAGCGATCAGTTGTTGGCGGCGGGTGAGCTGGGGGATGATCATGGACGCAGTCTAACCGAGGCGTTTTGCACCATTGTTGGCTTTTTTCTTCGTGGCGGCGATTCCTTTTCACCACGATAGGCCTAGAAGAGCCAGCGCACGGCGGGCAAGCATCGTTGGCGCGCTATTTCGCTCTGAGTCTTCGTTTTAATGCAAAAAGGGGGGCTCAGCCGGCATACCAACTGCGCCAAATGCTCTCACTTTGATAGCGCGCGATAAATTTGAGACAATAGAGAGTTTTCTTTCTTGACCGCTTTTGCAGGTCTGCTCATGAACTATCCACAAATCTTTGATGTCATCGTCGTCGGTGGCGGCCATGCGGGCACTGAAGCTGCGCTGGCGTCCGCTCGCATGGGCTGCGCCACGCTCTTGCTCACGCACAACATCGAGACGCTCGGGCAGATGAGTTGCAACCCCTCCATTGGCGGCATTGGCAAAGGGCATTTGGTCAAAGAAGTCGATGCCATGGGCGGTGCGATGGGGCTGGCCACCGATGAGGGCGGCATTCAGTTTCGGATTTTGAACGGCTCAAAAGGGCCGGCTGTGCGGGCAACTCGTGCGCAGGCTGACCGCGTTTTGTATAAAGCGGCGATTCGCCGCATGCTGGAAAACCAGCCAAACTTGTGGCTCTTCCAGCAGGCCGTGGATGACTTGATGGTGGAAGGCGACAAGGTTGTTGGAGCTGTCACGCAAGTCGGCATTCGCTTCCGTTCGCGCTCGGTGGTGCTGACCGCCGGCACTTTTCTCGATGGAAAAATCCACGTTGGCCTGAGCAATTACGCAGCGGGCAGGGCGGGCGATCCGCCGGCCGTCTCGCTCTCCGCACGCTTGAAAGAGCTCAAGTTGCCGCAAGGTCGCTTAAAGACCGGCACACCCGCTCGCATTGATGGCCGAAGCATCGATTACTCTCAATGCATCGAGCAGCCTGGCGATGGCATGCCCGATTCGCAGGGCCAGATCAATACGCCGATGCCAGTCTTCAGCTTCATGGGCAAGGCAGCCATGCACCCGCGCCAAGTTCCATGCTGGATCACGCACACCAATGCCCGCACGCACGAGATCATCCGCTCGGGTTTTGACCGCAGCCCCATGTTCACCGGCAAGATTGAAGGCGTCGGCCCGCGCTACTGCCCGAGTGTGGAAGACAAGGTCAATCGCTTCGCTGATAAAGAATCGCACCAAATTTTTCTGGAGCCCGAAG
>JBJTSL010000088.1:0-2546 GCA_046076625.1 Allobrachymonas sp. | reverse complement strand
CGATCACAGAGTGCATATCGGTATCTGGCTGGGTCAAGCTGCGGTCTGACACGCTGGACGGCGCATCCGTCACGGCGGGCATCTCGGCAAAGTCCATGGTCACCGACAAAGCATCTTGGGTCACTTGCAATTGCGCCTTCGCGCCCAGGCTGCGGGCAAGCTGATGCCAAAGATACCAGCCGACGTTTTGCCATTGGTCGGGCGATATGCTGGCGGTGGCCACCCGCGCGATCACCAGCAATTGGGCGTGCGGGTGATCGGGTGTGGGTTCGCGCACGGCAAAGTCAATGTCTTGCGCCAAGCCGCCCGCCCAGTTGAACAGCTCGTCAATCAAGCTGTTGAGCGTTTCGGGATTGACGCGCAATTGCGCATCCAGCAGGCCGAGCCGCGCCTTCACCTTGCGCCGATGCAGCCAGCGGGCGCGCTTTGTGATGGCATCGGACACCATTTGGCGCAGAGAAAGCAGTTCTGTGGACTGATGCGTGGCGCCACGCAATTGGGAGAACTGCTGCGCAATCATGGCGGCGCGGCGAGCGTGATCCAAGCGGTCTGTGACATTGGCAATGGCGGCGGCGACATTGGGGTGCAAAAGCGAAATGTCTCGCAACTGGGCGAGGGCGTGAGAGAGATTGGTCGCAGTCTCTTCGCCGAGCTTGTGAAACATGGTGGCCCAGGGAATGTCTTTGTTGGCTGCTGCTTCAAGAGCTGCGGCTGAAGCGGTGCTTGGCAAGCGTTTTTTGGGTGGCCTGCGGGGCATCACGGTGTCGCACACCTCTTCCAGAATCGCGTTGAATTCGGATTCGCCCACTTCGTCCAGACTGGTCGCGGGCGCGTTGCCCGGGTGCTGGCGCAAGTGGCTGGGGTGCGCGAGTGCGTAAGGGGAATGGCTGATCAGGCTGCTGTCGAAATAAGCGCTGGGAGCAGGGCGGGCTGGTTTGCCGCTGGCCTTGCGCAGGGCTGGGCTGCCCGATGGAATGGAGGTGGCTGCGCCCGCAGATGATTTCTTGCGATCCTTTGAATCCGGAGCGATCCAGCGCAAAATCATTGAGACATATCCCTAATAGAAGCAAGCGTGGCAAGATTTTGCCTGCAATTGCTATGCCATGGGTGAGCCTATGGGGTGGGTAAACACTAGGAGTCTGGGTATGGCGATAATGAGTCCAAGAATTCTTCTGAGGAGATGGCTTGATGCGTTGGCTCAAAAAACTCGGCCTGTTGATCTTGGCCTTGCCGGTGCTCGTAGCAGGGGCGTTGGCGCTGTATGTGTGGCGCAGCATTCCGCAGCTTTCGGGCCAGTTGCAGGCCAGTGGCTTGAAGCAAAGCGTGCAAATCAAGCGTGACAACGCTGACGTGACGCACATCTTCGCGCAGACAGATTCGGACGCTGCCTTTGCACTGGGCTACACGCATGCGCAGGAGCGCAGTTGGCAACTTGAGACGAACCGGCGCGTGATGCATGGGCTGCTGAGTGAGATTTTTGGCGCAGCCACGCTGGAGACGGATCAACTCATGCGCTCTTTGGGGATTATTCGCGCGGCGCAAAAGCAGTTTGAAGCGCTGCCCGCGCAATCTCAGGAAATTTTGAAAGCCTACACCGACGGCATCAACAGTTTTCACGCCCACTCGAAGCAGGCGCTGCCGCCTGAGTTTCATATCCTTGGCGTCAAGCCCAGCGTTTGGCAGCCTGCCGACAGCGTGGGCTGGGGTTTGATGATGGCGTTGGATTTGGGCGGCAATTGGGGCGTGGAGTTTGCGCGCTTTTCTTCAGCTCAGAAAGTGGCCACGGCGCAGCTTTGGCAGCTTTTCCCTGCCTATCCGGGCGAGCAACCGGCTTCCAAAGTGGATTTCTCCAAGTTGTATAACGATCTCGGTGTCTATACCACGGCCTCCGCAAATGCTACTAAAACAGGAGCATTAGGCGAAGATTCTATGACGGCGAATGGCCGATTTGGTCTTAAAAATAGCCTTCAAACCACGCTCCAAAGCGCGCCAGCGGACTTTGCAGCGTTCTCCTGCGATGTCGGCAATATCGAAGGTAAAGGCAGCAACAACTGGGTCGTCGCTGGCAGCCACAGCACCAGCGGCAAGCCTCTGCTGGCGAATGATCCACACCTCGGCCTAGGCGCGCCTGCCATCTGGTACTTCACACGCATGCAATCCAAAGCCTCGGGCATGGATGTCATCGGCGCGAGCTTGCCCGGTCTGCCTGCGGTGGTGCTCGGGCGCACGGCGCAAGTGGCTTGGGGTTTTACCAACACAGGCCCTGATGTGCAAGATCTCTACCTCGAGCGCGTCAACCCCGCCAACCCCGCGCAATACCAGACTCCCGAGGGTTGGAAAGATTTCGAGACGCGCACCGAGAGCATTCCCGTCAAAGGCGCGCCCGCTGTGAGCTACACCTACCGTGCCACGCGCCATGGCCCGGTGGTGAGCGATGCGCAGTCGCAATATGCGGAAGTCTTGGACAAAAAGAAATTCGCCATTGCGCTGCGCTGGAGCGCCTTGGATGCAGACAATCGCACCTTGGTGGCTGGCTGGAATGCGCA
>JBJTSL010000087.1:0-2576 GCA_046076625.1 Allobrachymonas sp. | reverse complement strand
ATCTCGATTGGCGATGCCTCGTGCATTCTGTCGTGAGAAAATCCTCTTTTTGCATCGCCAACCACGATATCTTTCTTTGCCATGAACCCTTCAGAGCGCAGCTTTGCGCGCCGCCTTGATCTGACTACGCTACAGCTTTTTGCTGCTGTGTGCGAGCACGGCAGTATTGGCAAGGCGGCTGATAAAGAGTTCATCGCAGCCTCGGCCGTGAGCAAGCGTCTCTCGGATTTAGAGGCCGCTGCGGGCACGGCCTTACTTTATCGCCATGCACGGGGCGTGAGCCCAACGCCTGCCGGTGAAGCGTTCTTGCACCATGCGCGCTCGGTCTTGCTCAGCTTGGATCGCATG
Source organism: Allobrachymonas sp. (assembly GCA_046076625.1). Lineage (GTDB taxonomy): Bacteria > Pseudomonadota > Gammaproteobacteria > Burkholderiales > Burkholderiaceae_C > JANMDU01. Next base: position 2,228 of record JBJTSL010000087.1, on the reverse strand, counting down.
CAGGGCGATCTGCTGGAGTATGCCGAAGGCGTTAAAGGACATGTGCGCATCCATGCGAACATTTCGGCGATTGTGGAGTTTTTGCCCGAAGACATTGGGGCGTTTGCAAAGCGGCATGCGCAGATCAAGATTGATTTGCAGGAGCACCTCAGCGGCAATGTGATCCGAGCGGTTCACGACGGCGCGGCGGATGTGGGCATTTGCAACCAGCAAGCCGATTTGCAGGGCTTGCAGCAACAAATCTACCGGCAAGACAAACTCATGGTGGTGTTGCCACGTAAACACGCGCTGTCACGCCGCAAGCAGGTGGCTTTTGCAGAAACGCTGGACTTTGACCATGTGGGCCTGCACAGCACCAGCGCCTTGTACCTCTCACAACGCCGTGCGGCGGCTGAGGCCGGCAAACATTTGCAGTTGCGCATCCAAGTCACCTCGCTAGATGCGATGTGCCGCATGATTGACAACGGCCTGGGCGTGGGTGTGATGCCAGATCGGGCGTTTGAACTGGTGGGCCGCGTGGGCGATTTGATCGCCGTGCCGATTACAGACGCTTGGGCCGCCAGAGATCTATTGATCGTCGCGCGCGATTTCGCCACCCTGCCCGCTCCGGCGCGCCTGCTGGTGGAGCATTTGCTGGCTGCCGCGCCAAAATCTTAAAATCTATTGTGACTTTTGAATTGGGAAAAACATGCCACGCACGCTCTACGACAAAATTTGGGATGAACACGTCGTCCACACCGAGGAAGATGGCACCGCCATTCTCTATATCGACCGCCATTTGGTGCACGAAGTCACGAGCCCACAGGCCTATGAGGGCCTGCGCCAAGCCGGCCGCAAAGTCTGGCGCGTGTCGTCGGTGGTGGCCACCGCGGATCACAACACGCCCACCACCGGCTGGGAGCTAGGCTACGACGGCATCGCCGATCCAGTGAGCAAAGAGCAAATCACGACGCTGGATACGAACATCAAAGAATTCGGCGCAGCCGCCTATCACCCGTTTCTCTCAAAAGGCCAAGGCATCGTGCACGTCATGGGCCCTGAGCAAGGCGCAACGCTACCGGGTATGACGGTGGTTTGCGGCGACTCGCACACCAGCACGCACGGCGCATTCGGTGCGCTTGCGCATGGCATTGGCACAAGCGAGGTCGAGCATGTTCTAGCCACCAATACGCTGCAGCAAAAGAAAATGAAAAACATGCTGGTCAAAGTGGATGGCCCATTGCAAAAAGGCGTCACGCCGAAAGACGTTGCCTTGGCCATCATCGGCAAAATCGGCACTGCCGGCGGTACGGGCTATTGCATTGAGTTCGGCGGCAGCGTGTTTCGCAACATGAGCATGGAAGGCCGGATGACGGTCTGCAACATGGCAATTGAAGCCGGCGCGCGCGCTGGGCTGGTTGCGGTGGATGAGAAGACCATTGAATATGTGCAAGGCCGGCCGATGTCGCCCACAGGCGTGGTGCTCCAGCAGGCGATCAATTACTGGCGCACCTTAGTGAGCGATCCCGATGCGGTGTTCGACACCATCGTCACGCTCGATGCCGCGCAAATCGAGCCGCAGGTGACTTGGGGCACATCGCCCGAAATGGTGCTCGGCGTTGAGGGTCGTGTGCCCGATCCTGACCGCGAAAAAGATGCCACCAAACGCAAAGACATCGAGCGCGCCCTCACCTACATGGGCCTAGAGCCCAACAAAGCACTGACCGACATCACGGTCGATAAAGTCTTCATCGGCTCATGCACCAACAGCCGCATCGAAGACATGCGCGAAGCAGCTGCGACGGTGAAAAAGCTCGGTCAGAAAGTGGCGAAGAACGTCAAGCTCGCGATGGTTGTACCTGGCTCAGGCTTGGTCAAAGCACAAGCAGAGCGCGAAGGTTTGCATGAGATTTTCAAAGCCGCAGGGTTTGAATGGCGTGAACCTGGCTGCAGCATGCGCCTGGCCATGAATGCTGACCGCTTGGAGCCCGGAGAGCGCTGCGCCTCTACTTCCAACCGAAACTTCGAAGGCCGCCAAGGCGCTGGTGGCCGCACGCATCTCGTCTCGCCTGCCATGGCGGCGGCTGCGGCCGTGCATGGGCATTTTGTCGATATTCGGCGCTTTGCTTAAATTTTTTAATACCTTTTGAACGCAGAGGACGCGAAGATTTCGCAGAAAACGCAGAAAAGAAAATACAAAATAAAAACCAAATCACTTCGGTTTATTCTTTAAAACTATTTTGAATTTC
>JBJTSL010000086.1:0-4883 GCA_046076625.1 Allobrachymonas sp. | reverse complement strand
ATGTGAGCCTGATGAGTGTGATGCAGGCATTGATGCCGATTTATTCGGAGTTGCATGGCGCGAAAAAACCACGCGAATTGGGCCGGGCATTTCGCCAGTCCCTGTACTTGGGGCTCGCGCTCATGCTGTTGGGCATGGCGGTGATGATGCAATCGAATGTCTTTCTGGCTCTGTTTGGCGTGTCAGAGAAGCTGCGTCCTGGCGCTGTGCAGTATTTGAGCATCTTGGGCTGGGCGTTGATTCCAACCTTGGGATTTCGCATGTGTGGCGCGCTCAATCAATCACTGGGCGCTCCGCGCATCGTGATGCAAATTCAAATCGCTGCACTCTTTGTGAAAATTCCACTCACTGTCTGGTTTGTGTTCGGTGGCCTCGGGCTGCCTTCGATGGGGGTGGTGGGCTGCGCTTGGGCGAGTTCTGTCGTGAACTGCCTGACGCTGGTGGCCGCTGGCGTGATACTGCGCAAGCTCGATCTCTACAAGCCCTTGGCATTGTTTGAGAAAGTCGAAGCACCGGACTGGAAGCGCCTGAAAGCCTTTGTGATGCTGGGCGTGCCTGCTGGTTTGGCCAGCATGGTGGAAGTGACTTCGTATGCGCTCATGGGTCTCTTGGTGGCACGCATGGGTGTGCTGGCCACGGCTTCGCATCAGATTGCGGCGAGTGTGGCGGCCGTGCTTTTCATGATGCCGTTGTCGCTCTCGATTGCCAGCAGCGCACGTGTGTCGTATTGGATGGGCGCGGGAGATGTGATGCAGGCCGGGCGACTGGCTCGCGCCGCCTTCCAGCTCACGGTCGCCGTCGCCTTGGCGGCCAGCGCGGTCATGGCCATCTTGGCCGTACCCATTGCCTATTTGTATTCCAGCAGCCCCCAAGTGGCCAAGCTCGGCGCGGGTTTGCTGCTTTTTGTGGCGCTATATCACGTGGCCGATGCTTGGCAGACGATTGGCTGCTTTTTGCTGCGCTGTTGGCGCATCACGGTGATGCCCCTCGTCGTTTATGGTTTCACGCTGTGGGGTTTGGGCTTGGGTGGCGGTTTTGTGTTGGCCTATCAGGGCATTGGCAGTATCTCGGCTTGGCAGCAGCCTGCGGCGTTTTGGTTGATGGGCTTTTTTGCGCTGTGCCTTGCAGCCGCAGCATTTCAGTGGCGAATTTGGAGGCTGACTGCCCAGATCAGGGGAGCTTCGACGCTGCGCCCATCATGACCCGATTGGCAGGCAATGTGAACGCAAAACGAGAGCCTTTGCCGAGCTCTGAGGTGATTTTCAGCTCACCGCCATGGCGCTGCACCACATGCTTGACGATCGAGAGCCCCAAGCCTGTGCCACCGCTTTCGCGCGAGCGGCTTCTGTCCACTCGGTAGAAGCGCTCGGTCAAGCGCGGTAAATGCTCGGGCGCAATGCCAGCGCCGCTATCTTGCACCACAAATTCTGCGCGGCCATCGGCCAGCATCTGGCAGCTCACCTCAATGGCGCCGCCAGGCGGGGTGTAGCGTAGGGCGTTTTGCACCAGATTGCTGGTAGCGCTAAGCAACTCATTGCGATCACAGAGCAATTCAAAACCTTGTTCGGGTAGATGAAAATGCAAACGATGCAAGCTCTCATTCTGCAAATCCAGCACCTGCATTAAGGCGCGCGCGTCGCTTTCTAGTTGCGCCATCAGTTGCGATGCGGAGAAAGCGGAGTCAAAAGTGGGCGCAGGACTCGCTTCTAGGCGCGAGAGTGTGAGTAAATCGCTGACCAAGGTTTGCATACGTTGGCTTTGCTCTTGCATCATGCCCAGATAGCGGTTGCGCTGCGCTTCGTCCAGTGGCAGGCTTTGCAGGGTTTCGATGAAACCCGAGAGCACGGTGAGCGGTGTGCGGATTTCATGCGAGACATTGGCAACGAAATCTCTGCGCTGCGCCTCGGCCAACTCCAGAGCGGTGATATCGCGCACCAGCATCAGCAACCGGGAGTCTTGGCGGCGCACCGGGGAGCCATAGCGGTGCAACTGGGCAGACAGGCGCTTGGGGTGCTGGGCCGTGCTGCTGGCGGTTTCAAAGACCACATCGCTGTCATAGTCGCCAGATTGCAGATAGTTGGTGAACTCGGGCGCACGCACGAGGTTGGTCACATGCTGGAGCACGTCGCGCTGTGTATCCAGCTCCAAGAGTTGCGCACCGGTTTGATTGCACCATTCAATACGGCCTTCGTTGTCCAACAGCAGCACGCCATTGGGTGAGGCTTGAATGGCTTGCAGAAAGTCTTGCAGGCGTTGGTCGCTTTGCTTGAGCAATTGGTCTTTGCCGCGCAGCAAGTGGCGAACACGCTGCGTCAGCTGGCCCCAGACGCCGGGTGTGTCTTCCATCGCCAAGCCGGCTTGCGCGTGGCGCAGCTCTTGGTCAAATTGCTTGAAACGCCAAGTGTCCCAAGCTAACCATGCCAGCACACCCGCCAAGCCACCCCAAGCCGCGTTTTTGAAGGAAAACAGGGCAATCGCCGGCAAAAAACCTGCGCAGAATGCTATCAAAAAGAGAGTGAACCGGCGCATGCCGAAATTCTAAGCCAGTCTCAGGCAACAGAACGCAATGCAGGAGAAATTTGTGCCGTCAGGCGGTAACCCGCACCACGCACTGTATCAATCATGCCACCCGCGCCATGCAAGGCCTCGCGCAGACGCTTGATATGAACATCCACGGTGCGCTCTTCAATGAACACATGATCGCCCCACACTTTGTCGAGCAATTGGGCGCGGCTGTGCACGCGCTCGGGGTGGTTCATCAGATAGCGAAGCAGCTTGAACTCGGTCGGGCCGACTTTCAGTTCGTCGCCCTGCCAAGTAACGCGGTAAGTGGCGCCGTCGAGCTCCAGATCACCGACACGCACCGCGCCTGCTGCCTGCTCTGGCGCACGGCGGCGCAGGATGGCTCGAATACGGGCCATCAGCTCTTGGGTGGAAAAGGGTTTGGTGATGTAGTCGTCTGCGCCGGCATCCAAGCCTTGCACCTTGTCCAATTCCTCGCTGCGTGCAGTGAGGAGCAAGATCGGCACTTGGCGGGTGCGCTCAGCGCCACGCCATTTGCGTGAGAGCGCAATGCCGCTTGAGCCAGGAAGCATCCAGTCGAGCAAAATGATATCGGGTAGCACAGCATCGAGCTCAATCTGCGCTTGCTCGCCATCCATGCAAATGACGGGCTCAAAGCCATTGTGGCGCAGGTTGATGGCCAGCAACTCGCTGATCGCTGGTTCGTCTTCCACGATCAGGGCACGAAGCTTTTTCATGGTCGGACTCGGCTACTCAGCTCAATGCCGATTCGATTTCAGAAATCGTGCTGTGGCGCACATCGGTGCCTTCGACGATGTAGATCACCGATTCAGCCACGTTTTTCGCGTGATCACCGATGCGTTCCAGCGCTTTGGCTACAAACAGCAAATCCAGAGACGGCGAAATCGTGCGCGGATCTTCCATCATGTAGGTCACCAACTTGCGAATGAAACCATTGAATTCGCGGTCTATCGCATCGTCTTCCTTGAGGATCTGGAGGGCCAGCGTGGTGTCGAGCCGGGCAAACGCATCGAGCGATTTGCGAAGCAAGCCGCTGGCCAGCTCCACCGCCAAGCGCAGCTCTCCAGAAGGCAAGGAGCGTGATGAACCGCTGGCGACCATGCTTTTGACCATGCGTGCGATTTTTTGGGCTTCGTCGCCGGTACGCTCCAGATTTGCCGTGACACGGGAAATCGCCATCAGCAAACGCAGATCGCGTGCCGTGGGCTGGCGCCGGCCGATGATGCTCATCAAATCGCGGTCGATTTGCACTTCCATCGCGTTGACCTTTTGCTCCACTTCAATCACGCGATCAGAAGCTTCACCGCTGAAGGTGGAAAGCGCTTCAATCGCGCCGCGCATTTGCGATTCAACCAATCCGCCCATTTCCATGAGGCGGTTGGAGACGGCATTGAGATCCGCGTCGAATTGTGTGGAGAGATGTTTTTCAGCCATGTGTTGCTCCCAGTGAATTAACCAAAACGGCCCGTGATGTAGTCTTCCGTCTCTTTGCGAGCGGGCTTGAAAAACATGCTCTCGGTGTCGCCAAACTCCATCAGGTCGCCTAGGTACATGTAGGCGGTGTAGTCGGAACAGCGGGCGGCTTGCTGCATGTTGTGCGTCACGATCACCACGGTGTACTCGTTTTTCAGCTCGGCAATCAGCTCTTCAATCTTCGCGGTGGAAATCGGATCGAGCGCGGAGCAGGGCTCATCGAGCAATAGCACCTGAGGCAACACCGCTACGCCGCGAGCGATGCACAGGCGTTGCTGCTGGCCACCTGATAGGCTGGCGCCACTTTGAATGAGCTTATCTTTCACCTCACCCCACAAGGCGGCTTTGCGAAGAGCCCATTCCACGCGATCGTCCATTTCGCTGGAAGAAAGGTTCTCGAACAGCTTCACACCGAAAGCAATGTTGTCGTAGATGGACATCGGAAAAGGTGTGGGCTTTTGGAAGACCATGCCGATCTTGGCGCGGATCAAGGCGACATCTTTCTTGCTGGTGAGCAGGTTTTCGCCATCAATCAGGATCTCGCCCGTGGCGCGCTGCTCGGGATAGAGCTCGAACATGCGGTTGAACGTGCGCAGCAAGGTGGATTTACCGCAGCCGGAGGGTCCGATGAAAGCGGTCACTTTCTTCTCCGGAATGGTCAGGTTGATGTCTTTCAGCGCATGAAATTTACCGTAGTAAAAATTAAGATTTTTGACCGACAGCTTCGGCGGCTCGGTGGGCAAGCGGGGTTTATTGACAGTTTCCATGGTGTATAGCGTCTTCTAAGATGAGCTACTTGGCGCGAGTGAGAACGCGGGCAAGAATGTTCAAGCCCAGCACCGCGACCGTGATGATCAGCACGCCAG